>JAYVHZ010000531.1:0-14568 GCA_043770645.1 Undibacterium sp.
CGGCGCATTTTCGGTCATTTTTTTCGTTCTTCGTTGCAAATAGCTAGCTATTTGCGCCTCATTCACGTAAAAACTGCCTCGAAAAGTGCATCCACCATCGTCTCAAATCCCAATGGAAATTCTGGGTTAAACACCGTTTCAAGGACAGACTTGAATCAAGTCTGTCATTCATCAATTATGGGAATTTTCATGAGTCAGTTTCACACTATTCGATCATATTTCAAGAAGAGTTTTGCAAACTATGCAAAGTCAACAATGGTGCTACCCCGCACACTCTTGTGCGCCTCAGCATTTTTAATTGGCAATCTCGCTTTTCAAAACCTCGCGCAGGCCAATACTGGACTGCAAATTCCGCGAGCGGCAAAACCGCCTGTTTTGAGTGACTATATCAATGGCCTGCCGACCCAATACGGGGTTGAAGTCAAAGATTTTCGTCAATATAAGCCGGGCAATGGTATTCCTGCTTCGCAAGATACGAAGGCCTATCTTTCCTACGATGACACGCATTTTTATGCTGTTTTTGTCACCAAGGTCGATCCCAAATTGATTCGCGCCAACATGACCAAGCGCGAAAATATTATGGGGGACGATGAGATGGTGTTAGAGATCGACACCTTCCACGACAAGCAACGCGCCTTCGTCTTTCACATTAATCCGTATGGCATACAGTTTGATGGAAAGCGCACCGAGGGTGCCAACATCGACTTCAATTTTGATACGCAATGGGAGTCGGACGGACAAATCACGAAAGATGGTTTTGTCGGCATGATGGCGATTCCTTTTAAGAGTTTGCGTTTCAATTCCACTGATGTACAAACCTGGGGCATTGCCGTCGGTCGCATTGTCGGTGGCATCAATGAGTGGTCATTCTGGCCCAATATCAGTAATCAAAACGCCACTTTTGTCGGACAGATGGCGGACATGACGATTCCTGCCAAACTCACCCCTGGCCGCAATGTTCAAATTAACCCCTCATTGTTCTTGGGTAACAAACGATTACTGAATCATCAGTCGGCAAATTCGCCGGTCTGGCAAGAGGAAAAAAAATCACGCCCTGGCTTGGATGCCAAGTGGGTCATCGGCGATGCGATTGCTGTTGATTTGACGATTAATCCTGATTTTAGTGAAGTTGAATCAGACGAACCGCAAGCCTTGGTGAATAAGCGTTACGAAACACTATTTCCGGAAAAGCGACCTTTCTTTTTAGAGAATGCGGGATTTTTCCAAACACCTCAACCCTTATTTTTTTCACGTCGCATCATTGAACCAAAGGCTGGCGCGAGACTGACAGGACGTGAAGGCGCATGGTCATTTGGTGGTTTGCTGATTGATGACCAGGCGGTAGGAAAACTGCTGCCGACCAGTCACCCAAGTTACGGCAAAAGTGCGAACATTGCTGTGGCGCGCGTGCAAAATGACTTTGCGAAAGGCTCCAACATCGGGGCTATCTTGACTGAGCGTCGCCTCGGCAATATCAGTAATTCGGTGATTGGCAGCGATCTGCGATATGCGCTGGATAAAAATTGGAGTCTCACCGCCCAGTTGGCGCATAGTGTGACTAAGGACGGCAACACCATCCAAAAGGATGCCAACTTAGGGCATGCCGAAATCAAACATACAGGACGGAATCTGAATTATTCGTTCAAATATGTCGATATCGGCGCTGACTTTGATCGTAGACTTGCCTTCTTGCCACGCACCGATGTGCGACAGATCACACAGAAAGCCAGCTATCTTTGGGATCAAGGCGCGTCACCGTATTTCCATCAAGTCGGAGGCGCATTCAACGCTATCGTCACGAAGGATCATGACAATAAGGTACAAGATTGGAGCGCTGAATCTGCTTTAATTCTAAAGACTAAATTCTCCACTGACATCAACATCGTGAATCTTAATTCCTATGAATACTACGCAGGAAAAGGATTCCAAAAAAATGGCAATGGCATTAGCGTGCTCTCGGAATATTTCGATTGGATGAGTGTTAACTTAATCGCTGGGACAGATGACTTAATCAATTATTCTCCTGCAGCGGGTCAAGAGCCTGCAATCAGCACCGCTCGCGATGTATCGCTCACTTTAGGGATAAAACCGCTTTCGCAATTGCGCATAGACCAAACGGTGTTATTTAATAATTTGCGTTCTAGATCGGTCATGGCCAATGAGCCGCACGGCAGTACCATTTATCGTGATGTGGTATTTCGCACGAAATTTGCCTATCAAGTTAATCGCTTCTTAGGACTACGTTTGGTACTCGATTATCATAATTTGCAAGCGAATCCTTTGTTGAGCTCACTCAAATCGGGTAAGCAACTCAATCAAGATTTGCAATTGAGTTATATCGTCGGTCCCGGCACAACGCTGTATGCGGGTTACGCCAATCGTCAAGAAAATGTCGCTTTGATTGGCAATCCACAACGTGTCATTCATACCGATAAATTGGATTTGATGACTGGACGCAGTGTGTTTGTGAAGTTGAATTATTTGTTCCAGTTGTAGGCGTTTGACTTGCCATCATCCTCGCAGTTGAATCCAGAATTTCCATTAGGATTTACTCTGAGGATGTATGCACTTTTCGAGTCGGTTTTGATGCGAATGAGGCGCCAGTAGCTAGCGAAGGATAATCAAAAAGCCACGAAGAGCAACAAAAATGACCGAAAATGCGCCATCAGCACGCAGCTTGATCTGGATTTAAACCCGCCCAGCGTGGCGCGAGCTGATGTTCGATTTGAAATAAATCCAAAACTCGAGCCAGACTGTGATCGACTATGTCTTCGATGCTTGTCGGGCGATGATAGAAGTTGGGAAGCGGTGGGAAAACGATTCCCCCCATCTCTGTGACTGCAGTCATATTGCGTAAGTGCGCCAGATTGAATGGCGTTTCTCTCACCATCAAAACCAGTCGGCGTCGCTCTTTTAAAACCACATCGGCAGCGCGAGTAATAAGATTATCTGCAAAACCGTGGGCTACCGCAGCCAGGGTTTTCATCGAGCATGGCGCGATAATCATGCCATCCGATTGAAATGAGCCACTTGCAATCGTTGCGCCGACATCGCGTACTGAATGGACCACATCTGCCATCGCTTCAATGTCTTTGCGTTTGAGCTCGAGTTCTTGGTGGATATTCAGCACACCTGCGTCTGATATCAGAAGGTGGCTTTGTATATTGGGGATGTTACGTAAATGCTGCAATAAACGCACGCCATAAATGGCGCCAGTCGCTCCGGTAATGGCAATAATGATGCGTTTCGGTGCGACTGGATTTGACATGGCTGGCTTAGCCTTTGATCAAAGCTTGCAATTCGCCGCTGTCAAACATTTCATTCATGATGTCAGAACCACCGATGAATTCGCCATTAACGTACAACTGAGGAATCGTTGGCCAGTTAGCATAGTCTTTGATGCCCTGACGTACCACTGGGTCTTCCAAGACATTGATGGTCACCGGGTTTTGCGCACCGCAGGCTTTTAAAATTTGAATTGCACGACCGGAAAAACCGCACTGTGGAAATTGCGCTGTGCCTTTCATAAAAAGCACGACAGGGTTAGTCGTTACGGTTTCTTTAATCCAGACTTGTACGTCACTCATGATAATTCCTTCAATGATAAAAAACGATGGTGTGCATTATAAAGGAAACTGCGTAAAGATTTCTGCGGCATAGGATCTAGTCAAATTGGCATAGCTTAACTTTATTTCAATAGATTCTCTTGGCTTTGGCAAAGTCTTTGGCGCATGCGACCTATTTTTGTCATTTCATTCGCACCTACCAATAACCGTTCGCGCCGCGATTGCATAATTTAGTCGCAAATTATTCCGCTGCCAAATTCGCTCGCTTACGATGCAATCCTACTTAATCAATTGGGAGGTTTTATGAACACATTAGCATCTTTAGTAAGTCTGTCAGCACTGAGCTTGAGCTTGGTTTGCGGTGCGGCACAAGCGGGCGAATTGCAGGTTGAAGTACAAGGTATGAGTGAGATGAAAGGCGATTTGATGGTAGCCGTGTTTAATCAAAAAGGTCAATGGTTGAAACAAGCGAGTTTCAGTAAAAAACTGGGTGTGACGCAATTAGTACTGAGTGTGCAGTTTGACAATCTGCCAGAAGGCGAATACGCGGTCTCTGTATTTCATGATCTCAATAGCAACGGACGACTCGATAGCAATGCAATCGGAATGCCAACTGAGCCGTATGGCTTTAGCAATAATGCCGCAGGCAATTTTGGTCCTCCATCTTTTGAAGCCGCCAAAATTAAATTAGATCAATCGAAAACTTCTATCAGTATTCGTGTTAATTAATTGGGGAGTGCCAGCATGAATCGTCGTCATTTCTTCCAGTCTTTAGGTGTTGCCGCTTCTGGTCTTGCTTTACCTGCCTGGGCTACCCAAGCAGGTTTGGCGCAAGTGGGCAAATCAAGTCAATCGGCACCATTGTTTCAAGCGAATTCTAAACTCACTTTTTTGCGTGGTTATCGCGGCCAGGATGTTAGTTGCGATAAGGCCTGGGTGGAAGGAAAGATTCCAAGCGATTTGCGCGGCGATTTCTATCGTAACGGGCCTGGCTTATTTGAACGTGGAGGTCAGCGTTATCATCACTGGTTTGACGGCGATGGGATGGTGCATGCATGGCGCTTTACTGATCAAGGCGTGTCGCACCAAGCGCGTTTTGTAAAGACGAAAAAATTCGTCGCAGAAGAGCAGGCTAGTGAGTTTTTGGTTCCAGCATTCGGTACTGCGATTGCGCCAAAAATCCCTGTACGTTCTTCAGATACGATGAACACGGCCAATACCAATGTCGTCAAAATGGATGGACGTTTGCTGGCGTTATGGGAAGGCGGTTCCGCACACGCGATGGACGCGACTAGTCTGGAAACACAAGGCATGGTGTCGTGGGCGCCAGAACTCGCTGGCATGCCATTTTCAGCGCATCCCAAAGTCGAGGCCGATGGCACCATGTGGAACTTCGGCACGATCATGGATAAAGTCGTGATGTATCAATTTTCACCGCAAGGAAAGCTAGTTAAACATCATTTGATGAATTGTCCACGATCAGCGATGGTGCATGATTTTGTGGTGTCGCAAAAACACTTGATATTTATATTTTCTCCAATCGCATTGAATATGGATCTGCTACGTTCAGGTCGCAGCATGGTCAATTCTATGGAGTGGAAAGGCAATGAATCGACTAAGGTAATGATCGTTGAAAAAGCGGACTTTACTAAGAGCCGCATTCTCGAGATTCCCGCGTTGATGTTGTTTCACTTCGGGAATGCATGGGAAGAAAATAATGTCATTCGTTTAGATTTTGTGAAAAGCGAAGATCTGAGTAATTTCAATACTTGGATGCCGAAAATCATGCGCGGTGAAGATATTACTTCAGAGCCATCTACGCCAGCTTTCATGACGATCGATTTAAATCGAAACAAGATCAGTATGACAGAGCGCAAAGAGTTACTCGAATTTCCAAGAGTCGATCCGCGTGTGGTCGGTCAGCGAAATCAGTTTATCTATTATCCAATTGCGGTGAATATGGCTGACAACAACGCCCTCAATGGCGTGATGCGTCTAGATCTCGAAAGCGGCAAGACAGATGCTTACGATTTTGGCGATCGTTGTCGCTTGGAGGAGCATGTCGTGGTGCCTAAGGCTGGCTCGCGCAAAGAAGGCGAAGCTTGGTTAGTCGGCGTGGGCTTTGACATAGAAAAGCAAACCAGCTTCGCTAGCGTGTTTGACGCCCAGAACCTATCTGCCGGACCAGTCGCCTTAGCCCATTTGCCGTATTGGGTGCCGCACTGTTTCCATGGAAATTTTTATTCTCGTGCGTGAGTTGATGTTCCTGCGAAAGCAGGAACATCTGACACCTTGTTTTGCTAAGGTAAATGGCACGACTTCAATCTACTTTCGCAGTAGAGTCAAACTTTACGTTTAGCGATGCGTTCGAACTTAGCGCTTCAACTTCGCAAAAGCCGACGCCATCGCACTATTTACGGGAGCCGCTTGCTGTGTATGTTGTGCTTGATTACGATGTTGATTGAGACGTTTTGCGTCGTCACGATCAGCACGTTGTTCAGGCTTGCTACCTGGTTGCGGTGCGGAGTCGGTCAGGCGCATGGTTAAGGCGATACGCTTACGTTTTTCGTCGACTTCCAATACTTTGACCTTGACTACCTGACCTGCTTTGACGACGGTGTGTGGGTCTTTGACGAAAGTATTCGAGAGTGCTGAAATATGCACCAGACCATCTTGATGCACACCGATATCGACAAATGCACCGAAGGCAGCAACGTTGGTGATCACGCCTTCTAGGATCATATCTGGACGCAGATCGCGGATCTCTTCTACGCCGTCTTTGAACGTCGCGGTTGTGAATTCTGGGCGCGGATCGCGACCCGGTTTTTCCAACTCTTTCAAAATATCTGTGATCGTCGGAATACCAAATTTGTCATCCGCGTATTTGGATGGGCTAATGCTCTGCAATACACCGCTATCACCGATAATGGTTTTCACATCTTTCTTGATATCCGCGAGAATTTTTTCTACTAAGGGATAGGATTCAGGATGAACAGCGGAGGCATCAAGAGGATTGTCGCCATTCATAATGCGTAAGAAACCAGCTGCTTGCTCAAAGGTTTTGTCGCCTAAGCGCGGTACTGAGCGCAACTCAGAACGTGAAGTAAACATCCCTTTAGCATCGCGATAATTAACGATACTTTGCGCCACGCTGCTGGATAAACCAGACACGCGTGCCAGTAGAGGTGCAGACGCGGTATTGACATCAACGCCTACCGCATTCACGCAGTCTTCAACCACGGCATCGAGTGAGCGCGCCAATTGCGATTGTCCAACATCGTGCTGGTACTGACCTACACCGATGGATTTAGGATCAATCTTTACCAGCTCCGCTAATGGATCTTGTAGGCGACGTGCAATCGACACGGCACCGCGAATCGTCACGTCTAAGTCAGGTAATTCTTTGGACGCAAATTCGGAGGCAGAATACACGGATGCACCGGCTTCAGATACCACGATTTTGGTTAGTTTTAACTCAGGTTTGAGCTTGATTAAATCTTGCGCTAATTTGTCCGTTTCACGTGAGGCTGTACCGTTGCCGATAGAGATCAAAGATACATTGTGTTTTGCTGCCAATTGTGCCAACACATGTAAAGACCCGTCCCAATCATTGCGCGGTTGATGCGGATAGATGGTCGCATATTCAAGCACTTTACCAGTGGCATCGACGATCGCGACTTTAACGCCAGTACGCAGGCCAGGGTCAAGACCCATGGTGGCGCGAGGTCCGGCCGGCGCGGCTAATAATAAGGCTTTGAGATTGCGGGCAAATACATTGATCGCTTCGACTTCGGCTTGCTCACGCAGGTTCGTCATTAACTCGGTTTCCATGTGCATGAACACTTTCACGCGCCATGCCCAACGCACGGTGTCGCTTAGCCATTTATCGGCTGCGCGTTTTTTATTGCTGACGCCGAAGTGGGCGGCGATGCGACTTTCGCAAGGATTGAGGGGCGCATCCCATTTTGGTTTTTCTTCTTCGGTGTCGAGGCGCAAAGTGACGGTTAAGAATTCTTCACGACGACCACGGAAAATTGCTAAGGCACGGTGAGAAGGAATCGTGCCCAAAGTTTCTGAGTACGCAAAGTAATCGCTAAATTTAGCACCGGCATCTTCTTTGCCAGCTACGACAGCCGTTTCGACGATACCGTGATCCAGCAAATATTCGCGTATCGATTGAATCAAAGTGGCGTCTTCTGCAAAGCGTTCCATCAAAATCTGGCGTGCGCCATCGAGCGCGGCTTTGACGTCAGCGACACCAGGATTTTCACCCGCAGCGGTGGTGAATGCTGGTTTTAAGTACGCTTCGGCGACCGTTTCTGGAACTAAGTTGGGGTCAGCCAATAAAGCATCTGCCAGGGGTTGTAAACCTGCTTCGACCGCGATCTGCGCTTTGGTGCGACGCTTTTGTTTGTAAGGTAAATATAAATCTTCCAAACGTGTTTTGTCTTCCGCCAAGCTGATTGCGGTCAGCAACTCTGGCGTCATTTTGTTTTGTTCTTCGATCGAAGCAATGATGGCAGCGCGGCGGTCTTCTAATTCGCGTAGATAACGTAAGCGCTCTTCCAATAAACGCAGTTGCGTATCATCGAGTCCACCGGTGACTTCTTTACGATAACGTGAAATAAAAGGTACGGTAGCGCCTTCGTCTAAAAGGGCGACAGCGGCGGCGATTTGTACTGGTTTTGCGGCGAGTTCTACGGCAAGGCGTTGTTCAATGGAAGGCAACATAAAGGTTTCAAAAATTTCAGAGAAGTTAAATCAAGCCCGTGATCATACGCAATCTGTGCGATTGCGCCAGTCTTGACAAGGGTAAAATCGGGTGCTGTGTTGAAGCTAGGTGTTGCTATAGGCGAAATTGGCGTCAAAATGAGGTGAAATTTATGTTTTTGTGTAGATATCTGGCACATTAATTTCCATCATGATGTCGGGATTAGCTAGTTGGCGAAAGCCAAAACCGTGATATAAGCCGCGTGCATTGCTACTGGCGAGCATAAAGCGGCGCATGCCTTGTAGTCTTGGATGCGCGATGACAGCGCCAATTAATTGTAGGCTTAGACCTCGGCCTCTGTGTTCAGGTAATACAAAAACATCCATTAAATAGGCAAAGGTCGCATAGTCACTTACTACGCGGGCAAAAGCAATTTGCTGATCGTTTTCATAACCGCCAAAACACAAGGAGTTGACGATGGATCGTTCGACCACGTCACGCGGAATACCGATTGCCCAGGTGCTCTGGCTTGAGAGAAACTGATGAATGACATCAATCTGCAATCTAGATTGGTCGTTACTTATTTCCATCGTTCATCCAAATTCCACCTGTGACACGCCAAATGCCCGCTAAATCTTGCCAGCTTTGTATCTGATCAAAACCGCGTTCACGTAATAAAGCTTGTACCTCTTGTGACTGATGATAGCCATGTTCCATCAATAGCCATCCGTCTCGCGCTAAATAGTTTGGAGCATCCGCGATGATTTTTCGAAAGGCGCTCAATCCATCCGCATGATCGGTCAGCGCATTGATAGGTTCAAAGCGTAAATCGCCTTGGCTCAAATGTTCGTCATCTTTGACGATATACGGTGGATTGCTAACGATGGTGTGAAATTGTTGCTGCGGGATTTGTTGATACCAATCGCTTTCGTAAAAGCTGATCGCAGAACGATTGACGAGGTGTCTGTCAGCATTGATCTTGGCAATTGTTAATGCATCAGTGCTGATGTCACACGCGCAAACTTGTATATCTTGCCGTTGTGCGGCAATGCTGATGGCGATTGCGCCGGAGCCGGTGCCCATATCCAATAGGCTCGCGTTTTGCGGTGAGTGCTGCAAGGCGAGCTCAACTAAGAGTTCGGTATCTGGGCGTGGAATCAATACCGCTGGGCTGACTGTAAAGTCGAGCCCATAAAATTCACGCTCACCAATCAGATAGGCTAAGGGCTCACCATCGACACGTCTTTGTAGCAAATTATTTAGTTCCGCAATTTGCGCGACAGTCAGTTGGAGCTCACTTTGCGTGATTAACTGTACTCTGCTCAATCCACCCACATGGCTCAATAGCATGCGGGTTTCGAGCGCGTCTAAGGGAGATTTTTGCTGACAAGCAGCGATACTGTCTTCGGGTAAAAACCAATTGCTCATTACAGCTTATTCGCAAAAATACGGTGCTCTTTTGGTTTGTTTAATAGTAAATAAACTGAGGCGACAGCAAACACGACAAACCAAACACAAGCCCAAGCAGGAATCGATAATCCTAAAATAGGGTCATACGGTGTTTCGCATAGACCATTGGCTTGGAACATCACAGGAAAGAGTTTGGCGATAAAAAAACTATTCATAGGATCAGATAAAGGATCTGCGCCGCAAGAGCCCATCGGTTGTGCCATAGCCCATACTTGATAGCCAGCGATACCGCCGCCAACTATGCTAAACAATAAGCTAAACAATAAGCTAGCAGACATCGCAGCGCGTTTCATCTTTGGCATGATCAGTACCAATAAGCAAGCTATCGCGATGAGGGCAAACGCATAGCGCTGCATGACGCACAGAGGACACGGCAACATATCCAACACCAGTTGTAAATACAGCGCAAAGCCAAGTAAACCTAGGCAGGCGAGGATGATGGTGATCAAGAGTGCTTTTGTACGATTCATGAAATATTCCAAGTGACTTCAATAATGTTCATCGATATTCGATCGAGAGGGCGTAAGCATACTAGATTTAGCTGTCTTTACGCAAAGTTATGGGCTAGCTTTCTGGTATCAATGGTCTTAGTGACTTTGCTGCTAGGAAAGTTCCTTTGTTGCTTGTTGGCAGATTTTGATGAAGCAGTCTATCATCACGCCAGCATCGCTGAATCTAGCGTAATTTATAAATGATCCCAGAAACAAAGGAAGTACCATGTCTAGTAATGTCGTTCGTGCTGTCTGTCCTCATGATTGCCCTGATACTTGCGCCTTATTGGTGACCGTCCAAGACGGCGTGGCAACTGAGGTGAAAGGTGATCCTGATCATCCGACTACCGGCGGCGTACTGTGCACGAAAGTAGCACGTTACACCGAACGTACTTATCATCCTGATCGTTTGCTTTATCCGCAAAAGCGGGTTGGTAATAAAGGTGAGGGTAAGTTTGAACGGATTAGTTGGGATGAAGCGATACAGACTATCGCGAGCCGTCTGAAAGAAATTGCTGCTCGCAATCCCTTAGCGATCATGCCTTACAGTTATGCTGGAACCATGGGTTTGGTACAAGGTGAAAGTATGGCGGCGCGCGTCTTGCATAAACTGGGCGCTTCCTTTTTAGATAGAACCATTTGCGCATCGGCAGGTGGTACAGGTTATAAATACACTTTGGGTGACCGGATCGGCACCGATGTGGAGCAAACACAAAATGCACGTTTGATCATTATTTGGGGCGGCAATCCTATCGCTTCTAATTTACATTTTTGGACTCGGGTACAAGAAGCAAAACGCAATGGTGCCAAGATTATCGCGATTGATCCTTATCGTTCTTTAAGCGCCGAAAAATGTCATCAGCATATTGCGGTACGCGCGGGTACGGATTCGGCATTAGTGTTAGGCATGATGCATGTGCTGATCAAAGAGGATTTGCTCGACCATGATTACATCGCTCAATACACGGTGGGTTTTGAACAGTTGCAACAACGCGTTGCAGAGTGGACGCCAGAAAAAGTCGCAGAGATTTGCGGCATCAGCGCGGAAGAAGTCATAGGCTTGGCACGGGATTATGGCGAAGGTGCAAAGCGCGGCGAGCCTAGCCTGATTCGCATGAATTATGGCGTGCAGCGTACGCACGGTGGCGGCATGGCGGTGCGTAATATTTCTTGTCTGCCGGCCTTGGTTGGGGCTTGGCGTCATGCGGCCGGTGGTGTTTTATTATCTTCCTCGGGCAGTTTCGTTAAGAATTCAGACGCTTTAGAACGTCCTGACTTGTTCCCGGTTGGTCAGCCTAGTCGTACCTTAAACATGAGTGATGTCGGCGATACTTTAATGCATCCTGGCTCAGAAGAGTTTGGTCCTAAGGTCGAAGCGGTGATTGTGTATAACTCTAATCCCGTCGCGATTGCTCCGGAGTCTTCCGTGGTCGCACAAGGGTTTGCGCGGGAAGATTTGTTCACTGTTGTGCTTGAGCACTTTCAAACTGACACGGCGGATTACGCCGATATTTTATTGCCAGCGACCACGCAGTTAGAGCACCTTGATGCACATTCTGCGTATGGACATCGTTATATGATGGCGAGCAATCCCGCAATTGCACCGATTGGCGAATCCAAACCCAATACCGAGGTCTTCCGCTTGCTCGCAAAAGCCTTGGGCTTCACCGAAGCTTGCTTCGCAGAGAGCGATGACGAATTGGGGGCGATGGCGTTTAACTACCAGCACTCACGCACTCAACACACCAATTGGGAACAGCTGAAACAATCCGGTTGGTCAAAGTTGCAGATGCCAGAAGTCCCGTTCGCCCATGGCGGTTTTACGACACCATCGGGTAAGTGCGAGTTTTATAGTCAGCAAATGTTAGAGGCAGGCTTAGATCCTTTGCCTGCGTATATTCCACCGTATGAGTCTGTCATCAGTAATCCGCAACTGGCGGCGAAATATCCTCTTGCGATGATTTCTCCACCAGCGCGTAATTTTTTGAATTCGACCTTCGTCAATGTCAAGAGTTTGCGTGACACCGAGGGTGAGCCACATTTGGACTTGCATCCAGACGATGCTGCTGCACGTCAGATTTCGGCTGGTGACATGGTCAGAATTTACAATGATCGTGGCAGCTTTGTGGCAAAAGCGAGGATCACTGAAAAGACGAAAGTTGGTCTGGTAGTCGCCTTGTCGATCTGGTGGAAGAAGCTGGCGTCGGATCATAAAAACGCCAACGAAGTCACGAATCAACGATTAACAGACATGGGCGGCGGACCGACTTTTTACGATCTTTTGGTGCAAGTCGAAAAAGTCTGAGGCACGTCGTCTCGTATGCTGCACTGCAAAATTTCTTAGAAGCTTTGCTCAGTTTCATTTGTTTTTGCGCGGCAAATTTGCACCAGCGATAGTCACAGTGCGACGCATCGTGTATCGTGTTGGTGCATTAATAAAACGAAGTGCAGTATGATTTTGTTTGAATTTTTTAACAGCCATTTTTTGCAGATTAATCGGTGCTCACTGCGCTAATCTGACACTGATAAACTGTCCAGGCGTATTGGTACAGGGCTGCTCAGGAAATCCAAACTAGGTCGTTGAATCTGCTTGTAGGAGAATCTTATTCCGTTCTCTTGCAGGCCTAAATAAAGTGAAATCACTTTCTCACGCTAGGTTCAGCATAGCATTTTGCAGTTGTAGTGCTAGCTTAAGCCATCTAATTAAAATACGGAGACAACAATGACTACAGACAAATTTTGGCTAAAACACTATCCGCCAAACGTACCAGCCGAGATCGACGTCACTCAATACAAATCCTTAGTGCATTTGCTCGAAGAGGCATTTACGTCGTTTGCTGATCGCAATGCCTACGTTTGTATGGACAAATTTTTGACCTATCGCGAAGTTGACGCGATGTCGAAAAAAGTCGCGGCTTGGTTGCAAAGTCGTGGCCTAAAGCCGGGTGCTCGTGTCGCCGTGATGATGCCGAACGTGCTGCAATATCCGGTCGCACTAGCCGCAATTTTGCGTGCTGGTTATATTGTGGTTAACGTCAATCCTTTGTATACCCATCGTGAACTTGAACATCAGCTCAAAGATTCCGGTGCTGAGGCGATCTTCGTTTTGGAAAATTTCGCCATTACCTTGGAACAATGCATAGCGCAAACCGCGGTTAAGCATGTGGTGGTGTGTACCATGGGTGATCTGCTCGGTGGACTCAAAGGTACGATCGTCAATCTGGTCGTGCGTCATGTCAAAAAGCTGGTTCCCGCTTTTTCTTTGCCTGGTTCATTTAGCTTTAAGGATGTGGTGTCACAAGGTGCTGGAATGCGCTTTCAAGCGCCTGAAATCAAACTCGATGACGTCGCCTTTTTGCAATACACAGGCGGTACAACAGGAGTTTCCAAAGGTGCGGTATTAACCCATAAAAACGTGGTTGCCAATGTATTGCAGAATGATGCTTGGTTAAAGCCAAGTATGGATGTGCATAAAGAGAATAAACAATTAGTCTTTGTGTGCGCTTTGCCGCTATATCATATTTTCGCGTTGACGATTTGTAGTATGGTCGGTACGCGTCTGGGTGGCTTGAATTTGTTAGTGCCAAATCCGCGCGATATCCCAGGATTCATAAAGGAATTGAAGAAATATAAAGTGAATATCTTCCCTGCGGTGAACACTTTATACAATGCAATTTTGAATAATCCCGAATTTGCGAACACCGATTTTTCTGGTTACATGGTTTGTACTGGTGGTGGCATGGCAGTGCAAAAAGCGGTTGCTGAACGTTGGAAAGCAGTTACGGGTTGTGCCATTGCAGAGGGCTATGGTTTATCAGAGACTTCACCGGTTGCGACCGCAAATTATGCTAACGCAACAGAGTTTAGTGGCAGCATTGGTTTGCCGATTCCATCGACAGAAATTGCTATTTTGGATGACGATGGTAAGCCAGTGCCTTTGGGTGAAAGCGGTGAAATTGCCATTCGCGGTCCACAGGTGATGCTCGGCTATTGGAATCGACCAGATGAAACTGCGAACGCATTTACATCGGATGGATTCTTTAAGTCTGGCGATATCGGGATTATGGATGAGCGCGGTTTTACTCGCATTGTCGATCGTAAGAAAGACATGATTTTGGTCTCAGGTTTCAATGTTTATCCGACTGAAATTGAAGGTGTCATTGCAGGTCATCCTGGCGTTTTGGAATGTGCTTGCGTAGGCGTGCCAGATGAAACCTCAGGCGAAGCTGTTAAGCTGTATGTCGTGAAGAAGGATCCTGCCTTGACGAAAGAGGCCTTAATGGCCTTCTGCAAAGAAGAGTTCACTGGTTACAAAAAACCAAAGTACATC
>JAYVHZ010000532.1:0-2557 GCA_043770645.1 Undibacterium sp.
ACGCCGATGGTTCAGTCGTAACGGAAACACGTGGAACTTGTGTCACAACATCGACCAAGGCTGGAAACAAACTATCTAGGTCGGTGTCATAAGAAACCGTAAAATCGGTCACCAACACCACTGCGCGATCTGTCAGAGATAAATTCTGCACGGGATTTGATACCAGCATTTCATTGGGGATAATGGATTCAACGCCATCAGAGCCTTTCAATACAGTATAGCGTGTATTGATTTGAGTCACCGCGCCGCTGAATTTATCGACCGTGATCATATCGCCAATCGACAAGCTACGATCAAACAAAATAATAAATCCTGAGACATAACTGCTAGTAATGCGCTGTAAACCTAAGCCCAGACCAACGCCCAAAGCACCACCAAACACCGATAAGACAGTCAAATCAATACCAACCAGAGACAGGCTCATCAAAATCGCTAATAGAATAAAAATTGCCCGCCCCAAACGAGAAAGCACTACCCTGAGCGATGAGTGCATGTTAGGGATGAGTAATAGGCGCGCTTCCAGCAGAGCACTGACCCATAAAGCCAAAACTACAGTCAAAGCAACCGATGCAATACCTTGAGCTATGGCTAACAGTGAAACCTTGCTTTTTCCTATCGGCAAAATAATTTCTTCTAGTGCTTCAAAGATACTTTCCCACATGCCCGTAAAGTGCAAAACCAAGGCAAGCCAAACCAAGGTAGCGAACACTTTCTCGAATAAAAGCAAAGCATTACCAACCGTACCATCACGAACGAACGCGCGCCGAAACACATAAAAACTGAAACGGATTAAGGCAAACGAACTAAGAATAGGGAAAAACAGTTTCAACAAGCCTGTATGTTGAAATTTACCAAGAATCAGCTTAGCAAAAAACAAAAAGACCAAGGCAAGCAAAGGCCACAAGACACGCGAGAAACTTTCAACGCCAATCTTAAAAACACCAGAACTCTGCTCAACCGTAGCGAAATAGCGCTGAATTGTGCGCGACAAAAACCATGCGAGCAAAAAGCAACTCAGTAACGCAAACAATTGAAACAGCAAACTTGCGTCACCCAAGTCTGCCGATATTTCAGCGATTAATCGAGATAGTGAATGTGTTTCCATCATGGATAGCGAAGCGACAGCAGTAAATTCTTTATACAAAACTAAAATCCAAATTTATTCAATTATTCCACAGCGTCTTCTACAACGTCGTCGGTCTCTGCCACTGCTTTCGGGACGACCTTATTGCGTTGAAATACTGCTGCGAAGAAGCCATCCGTGTGATGGATATGCGGGTATAGCTTCAGATAATCACCCATTTCTAATTGGATTTTCTGCTCTTCCAATACTTGAGAGACTGGCAGTAAAGTGAAGTCTGGATGTGTAGCTAAAAATTGCTCGACGATGCCTTCATTCTCTTCATCCAAAATACTACAAGTCGCATACACCAAGCGCCCGCCACCTTTGACCAAACGAGCTGCGCTATCGAGAATCGAGGCTTGCTTAACATTCAGTTCCGCTACGCCAACTTGCGTCTGACGCCATTTCACATCGGGGTTGCGACGCAAAGTACCGAGGCCACTACAAGGGGCATCAACTAAAACACGATCTAATTTGCCAGCCAATCGTTTGATCTTGGCATCACGTTCATGTGCAATCACAACCGGATGTACATTCGATAAACCACTACGCGCCAAACGTGGCTTCAATTTTGCGAGACGTTTTTCAGAAATATCAAACGCATATAAACGGCCCGTGTTACGCATGGCCGCGCCCAATGCCAACGTCTTACCACCCGCACCAGCACAAAAATCAGCGACCATTTCACCACGCTTGGCACCCAGCAATTGCGCCAAGACCTGGCTCCCTTCATCTTGCACTTCTATCGTGCCATCTTTAAACAAAGGCAGATTTTGTATGGACGGTTTTTTGATAATGCGCAGACCCAGTGCCGAATAAGGTGTCGCTTCAGCCAGAATCGGTGCTTGCGCCAAGGAAGCGATTACATCCTCACGACTGGATTTCAAGGCATTCACCCGCAAATCCAAAGAGGCTGGCGTGTTCAAAGCACTCGCCAGCGCCATTGCTTCTTCATCACCGAATTTGGTCGAGAGTTTTTGCCATAACCATTCTGGCATATTTGATTTCAACGCCAGCGGTAAATGATTGCGATCAACTTCCATCACGCGACGCAACCAAATATCTTCTTCTTCGCTCAAACCACCCAAAGCATCGATACCGACAGCATCAGCCAGACCGAGCAAAGTAATACGGCGCATCGGAGAGCCAGTACCAGATTCAGAAAAACTGGTGTACACGCTTTTATTGCGCAACAGACCGTAAATCGCTTCGGCGATCACACCACGCTCACGTCCACCTAGTCGTGGGTTCTCTCTGAAATAGCGCGATAAAGTGCCGTCAGCAGGACCTGTAAAGCGCAAAACTTCACGCAAAACGGCTTCGGTATGACCTATTATGGCTGGTGGTAATCTCATGTTTTTCCTCTGTAAATATGCTTAGATCGCGCAGCTATCTGCTTCTGATCCATTAACAATCACGCGATTGCCTTCAACC
>JAYVHZ010000533.1:0-12085 GCA_043770645.1 Undibacterium sp.
TATCGTACAAGCAAGCCGAACTTGAATTAGAAAAGAAATACCTAGCCTCTGATTCGTCCTTTTACCTAGAGCACGCGGTCAAAGCCTCACGTGGCGGCGTGCCCCGTATCCATATCGTGCCGTATAAAATTGACGGCTCCGCTTTGTTAGAGCTGTTCACACACGATGGCGTCGGCACCATGGTTTCCACCGAAAATCTGGAAAGCTTGCGCGAAGCGACGATTGAGGATGTCGGCGGCATTATTAAGCTGATCGAGCCGTTAGAAGCCGATGGCACTTTGGTCAAACGTGGTCGTGAATTGATCGAACGCGAAATTAATTATTTCTCTGTGATTGAACATGATGGCGTCATCTTCGGCTGTGCCGCCCTTTACCCGTTCCCTTTCGACAAAATGGGGGAAATGGCGTGCTTAACAGTGAACCCAGACGTGCAAAGCCAAGGCGATGGCGAGAGAATTCTCAAGCACATGGAAAAGCGTGCACGGCGTGCGGGCTTTCACTCTTTGTTTGTATTGACGACGCGCACAGCGCACTGGTTTCTCAAGCGCGGTTTCGTACAGGCGAGCGTTGACGATCTACCAAAAGACCGCCAAAAAATGTATAACTGGCAGCGCAAATCCTTGGTTTTGATCAAGCAGCTTTGATGGTAGTTCGTACTTAAGTTGAAATTCAAACGTATAATCTGCACCCACTGGTATCAGTTATCACCCAAGTTCTTGAATTATTGAAGGAGTTACAATTATGGCCCGCATGGTCCACTGCATTAAATTAGACAAAGAAGCTGAAGGATTAGATTTTCCAACCTATCCAGGTGAATTGGGTAAAAAAATCTACGAAAGTGTCTCCAAAGAAGCTTGGGCCGCTTGGTTAAAGCATCAAACTATGTTGGTGAATGAAAACCGTTTAAATCTTGCTGATACTCGTGCTCGTAAATACTTGGCGACACAGATGGAAAAACATTTCTTCGGCGATGGTGCAGATGCAGCGCAAGGTTACGTTCCACCGAGCGAATAAGCGGATGACCGAATAAACGCGACTGTACACTCAAAAAAGCGGCCACATCATATGGTCGCTTTTTTTGTTGCGACTTACTCACGAGGTCTTAAGCTATTTTCCGTTCGTCCTGATTGGAAGCGGATATGATCATGTAATACAAATTGTCTCAGGCATTTTCTCTTTTTGATTTTTCAATAGTGCACTCTAGTGATTACATCAGAGATTCAAACCAAACAACCATAAAAATCAAGCTTTATGAAACAGACAGAAACACAGCACACGCCGATGATGAAGCAATATTTAGGTATCAAAGCGGATTATCCCGATACCTTAGTGTTTTATCGCATGGGTGATTTTTATGAATTGTTTTTTGAAGATGCAGAAAAAGTCTCGCGTATATTGGGAATTACGTTAACCCAACGCGGCACCTCGAATGGCACGCCGATCAAAATGGCGGGTATTCCTTTTCATTCGATAGAACCTTATCTTGCTAAGTTGGTCAAGATCGGCGAATCAGCGGCGATTTGTGAACAAATTGGTGATCCTGCGACGAGTAAAGGTCCTGTTGAGCGCAAAGTCATGCGTGTGATTACGCCGGGTACTTTGACTGACACCGATTTATTGCCGGCGAAAGCGGAGCGTCCGTTATTGGCAATGTGCCTGTTGAGCCAACGCAAAACTGTCAACATTGGCTTGGCGTGGCTATCGTTAGCCAGCGGTGCTTTAAAATTGATGGAATTTAGTACTGATGAAAAGTCACTACAAACACGCTTGCAACAAGAATTAGAACGCATTTCACCAGCCGAAGTTTTGGTCTCTGCTGGCGGTTTAATGCTTGAAGAGTTTCGTCATGAATTACCAGGTAAATTTTCTGAAGTGCCTGACTGGCATTTCGATCTCAAGCAAGGTCAAAAGTCTTTACAAGATCAACTCGCTACTTCCACACTAACGGGTTTTGGCGTAGAAAATTTTGGCGCAGCATTAGGCGCTGCTGGTGCCCTGTTGCGTTATGCCGAATCGACACAAGGGCGTGGTTTAAAACACGTCAATTCACTTAGCGTAGAATCTGAAAACGAATTTATCGGACTCGATACCGCCACGCGGCGCAATCTCGAGCTAACGGAAACTTTACGTGGACAAGAATCGCCTACTTTATTTTCTTTGTTAGACCATTGTCGTACCGCGATGGGTTCTCGTTTGCTGCGTCATTGGTTGCATCATGCACGACGCGAACAGCAAATCGCCCGTAGCCGTCATCAAGCGATCGACGCACTATTACAAGCCGATGCGACTACGGGCTTATCAAATACACTGACGTCCATCCCAGACATTGAACGCATCACCACGCGCATCGCCCTACTCTCAGCGCGCCCACGGGATCTCGCCGCCTTACGTGATGGCGTTCAGCATCTGGGCACCGTGCGTACTTATGTATCCATGTGTTTGAAAAATAATGAACCTCAATTATTGGCGCAATCTCTAACTAATCTTGCTACACCAAGTGAATGTCTAGATTTATTAGAGCGTTCGTTGATGCCGCAACCAGCGACCATGGTGCGCGATGGTGGCGTGATTGCGAATGGATTTGATGCTGAGCTTGATGAATTACGTTCACTCTCAGAAAATGCTGGTCAATTCTTGATCGATCTGGAAACCTCAGAACGCGCTCGTACTGGCATCGCCAATCTGCGTGTTGAATACAATAAGGTGCATGGCTTTTATATTGAAGTCACGAATGGTCAAGCGGATAAAGTACCGGACAACTATCGCCGTCGCCAGACCTTGAAAAATGCCGAACGCTACATCACTCCGGAACTCAAAGCATTTGAAGACAAAGCCTTATCCGCACAAGAACGTGCGCTGGTGCGTGAGAAGGTGCTGTATGACAAACTGCTACAAGATTTATTGCCGCATATTCAAACGCTGCAAACCATTGCGCATGCGATTGCACAACTGGATGCGCTCGTAAGTTTGGCTGATCATGCGATGAAAAATAATTGGTGCGCACCGCAGTTAGTCAGCGAACCAACTTTGGATATCGTGCAAGGTCGCCATCCTGTGGTCGAAAATCAAATCGAGCGTTTCATTGCCAATGATTGCCAACTATCCGCTGAGCGCAAACTGCTCTTGATCACAGGTCCGAACATGGGTGGTAAATCGACCTTTATGCGCCAAACTGCGCTGATAACTTTACTCGCCTACATTGGTAGTTATGTGCCTGCGACTCAAGCCACTATCGGGCCGTTTGATCGCATTTTTACGCGTATCGGTGCGGCCGATGACCTGGCTGGTGGTCGTTCTACCTTCATGGTCGAAATGACGGAGTCTGCTGCGATCTTGCATGGCGCGACAGAAAAATCTTTAGTCTTAATGGATGAAGTTGGTCGCGGCACATCTACCTTTGATGGTCTAGCATTAGCATGGGCAATCGCGCGCCATCTGATCATGACATCAAGAAGTTACACTTTATTCGCCACCCACTATTTTGAGTTGACCCAACTACCTGACATCCATCCAAGTGCAGAGAACGTGCACTTATCTGCGATTGAACACAAAGAAAATATCGTGTTTTTGCATGCGGTGCAAGCAGGTCCAGCATCCCAAAGCTATGGTTTGCAAGTCGCACAATTGGCGGGGATTCCACAGCCCGTGATCCGTGCAGCACGCAAGCATTTAGCAGATCTGGAAGCACAATCTCTGCAAAGTACGCCGCAATTCGATTTATTTTCTGGCCATGCAGTGACTAGCGATGACACACTCGATCACGAAATGCAATCTTCAGTAGCGCCTCTAAGCTCGGCACTCTTATCGGCAATTGATGATTTAGATCCTGACGCACTAACACCGCGCGAGGCTCTCGATGCACTTTATCAGCTAAAGGCGATTGTTCGGGAGCTTTGATAAGATAAAAAAATAGCGGCTAAATAGCCGCTATCTTTGATGACCCAATTGCTAGTTTACTGAACTTGGCAGTTCGATTTTTCTCTTGAGCCTATACTGGAGATATCGTTTCTGAGGCTCACTTTTCAATCCTGATCAATCAGCTTAAATTGCGAGTATATCTAGCACCGCACGCAGCTCACCGCGAATTTTACTGAAGCTAATAGTCGGCGCTGACTCCTGCTCTTCGATCTTCTCTTCCACATGCGCGACTTGATTATTAAGTTTATTGCGTGCTCCGTTAATCGTGAAGCCTTGCTCATAAAGTAATTCACGAATACGACGGATGAGAAGAACTTCGTGATGTTGGTAATAACGACGATTGCCACGCCGCTTAACTGGCTTCAGTTGTGCAAACTCTTGCTCCCAATAGCGCAACACATGCGGCTTCACACCACATAAATCACTCACCTCGCCAATCGTAAAATAACGTTTAGCAGGAATCGGAGGCAACACAAAATTTTCCATAGCGGCATCACTCATAGGGGGCACTACGCTGCGTTAGCACTATTAAATTGATTGGAAGAATGCAAGTCATCAACCATCGCTTTAAGTTTTTGACTCGCATGAAACGTAACGACACGGCGGGCGGTAATCGGGATCTCTTCCCCGGTTTTAGGATTGCGTCCCGGACGTTGTGGTTTATCTCGCAACTGAAAATTACCAAAGCCAGAGAGTTTCACTTCAGCGCCACGTTCAAGTGCATCACGAATCTCACCAAAGAAGGTCTCAACCATATCCTTTGCTTCACGTTTATTCAAACCCACTTGCTCAAACAAAAGCTCGGCAAGCTCTGCCTTGGTTAAGGTAGGTAAATCTTTTTCTGCTTTAGAACGCGCCTGCGCTTCATACATGGCACGTTTCAAATCTTCATCCAACAGAGATTGAAGATCAGCAGAATTTACGTCGTTCATCATTATTTACCTATTCTTTATCTTATTGATTGCGCTTAATGAGTATCAACTTTTCGCAGAGCACACCACGACAAAATATTTCTGTACCCACTAAAATACTTTAACGCCCTTACTCGCCAGTGAAGATTGGCAATCAGAGCGTCAAGAAAATCAGTCAATTTTAACGAAGTCTTGCGGAAACACCTGCGATTGCAGCAGCGACTAAAGCTGCCATTGCCAGCTCGACAGTCTCATCTTGAAGCGTGTTCTGAGTATCTTGCAAGCTAAAGCGGAAAGCAAGACTTTTCTCGTCACCTTCCAATCCTTTACCACGATATTCATCAAATAAAACAAGGTCTTGTACGATTTTACAAGACTCTGCTTTGTTTATTTCCGCTTGAAAAACGTCGATCAAATCTTGTGTGAAAACAGTTTGTTTCACCACCAAAGCTAAATCACGTGTAACCGCTTGGAATTTAGAAATTTCACGATGCACGGGCAAATTAACTACCTGCAATGCAGCGACCTCGACTTCAACTACGATAGGCGCTAATGGCAAATCATATTTCTGTTGTAATCGTGGATGAAGTTCACCAATCAGACCGATGACTTTACCATCGCACTCAACTTGCGCGGAGCGCCCTGGATGCAAAGCGGGGTGGTCAATTTTATTGAAGCGCAATATTTTCGGTGCAAATAAATTTTCCAGATCTGATTTCAGATCAAAGAAATCAACATTACGTGTCGCTTGTCCCCACTGCTCTGTCGCAATTGGGCCATAGGCTAATGCAGCCAAACGTTTAGGCTGATCGTATCCGGCGACGGTTAATGCACCATCAGTTACAGACTCATCACGCAAATACACTGCGGCCAATTCAAAAATACGCACACGATTCAGTTTACGATTCAAGTTATAACGAGTATTCGCTACCAAGCTTGCGATCAAGCTGGTACGCATCACGCTCATCTGACTGGCTATCGGATTTTGCAATTTAATTGGATTGTCATTGCCACAGAAATCTTTTTCCCACTCTTCTTCCACAAAACTGTAATTGACGACTTCTTGATAATCTAGGTCAGCAATTTGACGACGCAAAGTAAACGCGGAACGGGTATTTTCCGGCGCAATTAACATTGCGTTTGGTGCCACTGGCGGCAACGAAGGAATATTTTCAAAGCCGTACACGCGTACAATTTCTTCAATCAAATCTTCTTCGATTTCGATATCGAAACGATAGGAGGGTGGTGTGACTGAAAACAAGCCAGGTTCCTGAGTAAATTGCAAACCAAGTCGCGTGAAGATATCTGCGATTTGCTCGTCAGTGAATGGCACACCGATGACTTTATTGGCACGTGCGGTGCGTAATTTGACAGGTAAGCGTTTTGGCAAATTAACGACTAAATCATCCACTGGGCCGACTTTAACGTGCTCAGTGCCACCACAGATTTCCACGATCAAGGCAGTGATACGTTCAACATGTTCAACGATGGAAGCGAAATCGACACCGCGTTCGTAACGATGTGCGGCATCCGTCGAGAAATTGTATTTACGGGCACGACCTTGAATTGCCTGCGGCCACCAGAATGCAGACTCAAGATAAATGTTTTCTGTTTCTAAAGTCACGGCAGTAGAATCGCCACCCATGATGCCCGCTAGAGATTCGATTTCTTGATGATCCGCGATCACGCCAACCCACTCATCAACAGCCACAGTATTGCCGTTTAATAGCTTCAAGGATTCACCCGTTTTACCCCAGCGGACATCGAGTCCGCCGTGAATTTTATCCAAATCAAACACATGGCTTGGACGCCCTAACTCCAACATCACATAGTTAGAAATATCGACTAGCGCGGAAATCGGTCGTTGACCACTACGTTCCAAGCGTTGTTTCATCCAATCTGGCGTTGATGCTTTTGCGTTCACGCCGCGAATCACACGTCCAACGAAGCGACCACACAAATCTGGTGCGCTGATTTTAACTGGCAACTTTTCTGTCAAAGTCACCGGCACAATATGAGTTTCAGGAACATGCATAGGCGTCCCCGTTAAAGCCGATACTTCGCGTGCCACGCCGAGTACGGATAAGCAATCCGCTTTGTTTGGCGTCAACTTGATCGTGAATTTCAAATCATTTAACTGATAATAATCACGGAAATTTTGACCAACTTGCGCATCGCTAGGCAAATCCATCAGACCACCGTGATCTTCGGATAATTTCAATTCACGTGCCGAGCACAACATACCTTGCGACTCAACACCGCGCAATTTACCGACCTTGATCAAGAATGGTTTACCATCCGCACCTGGAGGCAAGACTGCGCCAGCCGTTGCGCATGGCACTTTCATACCAACCCGAACATTCGGTGCGCCGCACACGATATTCAACAAAGTCCCAGTACCAACATCGACCTGACATACATTCAGACGATCGGCATCAGGATGTTTAGCGATCTCGCGAATCTCAGCGACAACCACATTGCTAAACGGCGGAGCGACTGGCTCCACTTCTTCTACTTCCAAACCTGCCATCGTGAGAAGATGAGACAACTCGTCCGAAGTCATGTTCGGATCTACCATGGTACGTAACCAGTTTTCAGAAAATTGCATAATTCAACCGTGATGTTGGTTAATATTTGGCGCAAATGCGCATCAATATAATAAAAAGCCTTGAACCGCAGAGGCGCAGAGTTCGCAGAGAAAACAAAAGAAAAAACTCTGCGTTCTCTGCGCCTCTTCGGCTATTTTTTTAGTTAAACTGCTTCAAGAATCGCAGATCGCCTTCATAGAACAAGCGCAAATCGCTAACGCCATAACGCAGCATCGTCAAGCGTTCTAAACCAGAGCCAAATGCAAAACCAATATATTGTTCAGGATCGAGTCCCATGTTCTTTATGACGGATGGATGCACTTGACCTGAACCAGAAATCTCTAACCAGCGCCCTTTCAAAGGACCACTGCCGAAGGCGATATCAATCTCTGCCGATGGCTCAGTAAAAGGGAAATACGATGGACGGAAACGCACTTGCAAATCGTCCGTCTCGAAAAAGGCTTTGACGAAATTCAAATATACGCCTTTAAGATCCGCAAAGCTGATATCTTCCGCGATCCACAAACCTTCAACCTGATGGAACATAGGTGAATGTGTGGCGTCGCTATCGACACGGTAAGTACGACCAGGCGCAATCACTTTAATCGGTGGTTTGTTCATGCGCGCATAACGCACCTGCATAGGGCTAGTGTGCGTACGTAACAACAAAGGTTTACCGGAAGTGTCGTTACCTTCAACATAGAAAGTATCTTGCATAGAACGTGCAGGATGATTTTCAGGACTATTCAAGGCGGTGAAGTTGGTCCAGTCATTTTCGATTTCCGGGCCATCAGCCACGTCAAAACCAATTGAGCGGAAGATTTCCTCTACACGCTGCCAAGTGCGCATCACAGGATGGATGCCGCCCATGCCACGACCACGCCCTGGCAAAGTGACGTCAATCGCTTCTGCATTTAAACGAGCTTCCATTTGCGCATTGGCTAATGCATCACGACATGCGGTCAATGCACTTTCAATTTTTTCTTTGGCGACGTTAATGACTGCCCCTTGAACTTTACGTTCTTCAGGCGCGAGCTTGCCCAGGCTCTTCATTTGTTCGGTGATTTGACCGGACTTACCAAGGTACAAGGCCTTCGCATTTTCTAAAGAGGCTGCGTCTGGTGCTGCAGCAAAGTCGGCGATAGCTTGGGTGACGATTTGATCTAAGGGATTCATGCGATTTTTCCCACTTCGTGTGGATGATAGAAAATTACGAGTCTCTACATTTAACTAAAGTATCCACACAAAAAACAACTAACCGCAGAGGCGCAAAGTAGGCAGAGAAAGAAAAAGTTTTTCTCTGCGCACTCTGCGCCTCTGCGGTTCAAGCTTTTGGCTTGTACAGTTTGAATACCGCAGTAAAAGACTCACACAAAATAATCAACAAGGTACACAGATTATTTTGTAAAAGCCCTTCAGAAAAACAAACGGGGCACAGGATTGAACCTCTGCCCCGCTCATATTGCAACTTCGCAGGTGGCGAAGTTACAGACTATGACTAATTAAGCAGCCAAAGTCGTTTTTACTTGATTAACAATCGCAGCAAATGCTGGCTTGTCCATCACAGCCATATCGGCCAACACTTTACGGTCGAGTTCGATGTTCGCTTTTTTCAAGCCGTTCATGAACACACTATAAGTCAAACCATGTTGACGGGATGCTGCATTGATACGGGTAATCCACAAAGCGCGGAATACACGTTTTTTGTTGCGACGGTCACGGTATGCATATTGACCAGCACGCATAACTGCTTGCTTAGCAATACGGAAAACCTTACTACGACGACCACGGTAGCCTTTGGCTAAGTCGAGAACTTTCTTATGGCGGGCACGAGCGGTAACCCCACGTTTTACTCTAGGCATAATAACTCCTTAAATATTGAGTATGGGTTAAGCGGTTGGCATCATGCGTTTGACGGATGTTACGTCAGCAGCATTAACGTTCGTGATTCCACGCAATTGACGTTTACTCTTTGTGGTTTTCTTAGTCAAAATATGACGTTTGAAAGCGTGACCACATTTAACTGTTCCACCTGGGCGGACGCGAAAGCGCTTCTTTGCAGAGCTCTTTGTTTTCATTTTAGGCATAACATCTCTGTCTTACGACAGCTCCTTTTATATGATGGTAGGTGGCAACAATGACGTTACTCTTGGATGCCTACTTCTCACTTAGTATGGGCTTGAAATCGAGTTCAATGCCCTTTGTCGCGACGGCGATGCTTGCGAATCGTTGTCACTACAAATTCTTTATTTTGCGCTCCAACTTCGAGACCGCAAGGTGGGTTCAGAAATTCAATTTTAGGGATGCAGTACTAGGCGTTTCCCGCAGCAATACTAAGATATTGCGAGGACAAACAACGAAGTAATGCGCCCTACAATTGGATTTATGGGCTCACCGACTTACTTTTTCTTTTTCGGCGAAAGGATCATAACCATTTGGCGTCCTTCCATCTTAGGAAACTGTTCAACCTGACCGTACGGCTCAAGATCGAGTTTCAGTTTTTCTAGCATACGCATACCAATTTCTTGGTGAGCCATTTCACGGCCACGGAAACGCAAGGTAATTTTAGTTTTATCACCGTCATCCAAGAATCTAGTGAGATTTCGCAACTTAATATTGTAATCACCATCATCTGTACCCGGACGGAATTTGACTTCCTTGACCAAAACAACTTTTTGCTTCAGTTTGGCTTCGTGTGCCTTCTTCTGCTCTTGATACTTAAATTTGCCGTAATCCATCAATCGGCAAACAGGTGGCTGCGCGGTTGGCGCGATTTCCACCAAATCTACTTCGGCCTCTTCGGCTAAGCGAAATGCTTCACTTAATTTAACAATGCCTAAAGGCTCGTTCTCAACGCCGGACAGACGCACTTCTATCGCTGTAATCTCGCCGTTGATGCGATGTGACTTATCGGTAGCTATCTTAGTTTCCTTCAAAAATTTAAATAAACAGGCTGCGCTTTTTCGCGGGCAAAGCTGGTTAAACCTTGGTTTCCAAGTCGTTTTTAAGGCGATCTAAGAAGGCTTCTTGAGTCATTACACCCAAGTCCAGATTACCGCGCGTACGCACAGCCACTGTATTTGCATCCCGTTCTTTATCACCGATTACGATGATGTAAGGCAATTTCTGCATGGAATGTTCGCGTATTTTATAGGTAATCTTCTCATTACGCAAATCTGTATGTACTCTAAATCCTTGTTTTTTCAGGTTTTCTGCCACAGATTTGGCATATTCAGCCTGCGACTCGGAAATATTTAGCACCGCAACTTGCACTGGAGCTAACCAAGTTGGCAAAGCACCAGCATGATTTTCGATCAAAATACCAATAAATCTCTCCATTGAACCAACAATCGCACGATGCAACATCACCGGCACCTTACGAGAATTATCGTCCGACACGTACTCAGCACTTAAACGACCTGGCATAGAGAAATCAACCTGCATCGTTCCAACCTGCCATGGGCGCCCCAAACTATCTTTCAAGTGATACTCGATTTTAGGACCGTAGAAAGCGCCCTCGCCCGGCAGCTCTTCCCAAGTCATACCGCAATTACGCAAAGCAGCACGCAAGGTTTCTTCTGCCTTATCCCAAATTTCTTCAGAGCCAATACGATTTTCAGGGCGCAATGCCAACTTGATTTGAATATTCTCAAAGCCGAAATCGTCGTACACTTTCATCGCTTGCGGATGGAAGGCCATCACTTCATCTTGAATCTGATCTTCAGTACAGAAAATATGCCCATCATCTTGCGTAAAGCCGCGAACACGCATGATGCCGTGCAAAGCGCCAGAAGGCTCGTTGCGGTGACACTGACCGAACTCGCCGTAACGCAAAGGCAATTCGCGATAGCTGCGCATATTCGAATTGAAAATCTGTACGTGACCTGGGCAATTCATCGGTTTCAAAGCGTAATTACGATTTTCAGATTCCGTACTGAACATGTTTTCGCGATAATTCTCCCAATGACCGGTTTTTTCCCACAAAGTGCGATCCAAAATTTGCGGTGCCTTCACTTCTTGATAGCCGCAATCTTGGTAAACCTTACGCATGTATTGCTCGACTTGTTGCCAGATCGTCCAACCTTTTGGATGCCAGAAAATCAAACCAGGCGCCTCATCCTGAAAGTGAAATAAATCCAGACTCTTACCTAACTTACGATGATCGCGCTTCTCTGCTTCTTCCAACATATGAAGGTATTGTTCTTGATCTTCTTTTTTCGCAAATGCTGTGCCATATACTCGTTGCAGCATTTCGTTTTTGGAGTCGCCGCGCCAGTACGCACCGGCCAATTTCATTAGCTTGAATACTTTGAGTTTGCCAGTTGATGGCACGTGCGGACCACGACACAAATCCGTAAAACTACCTTCTGTGTAAAGCGAGACATCCTGATCAGCAGGAATCGATTCAATGATCTCAGCCTTATAGGCTTCACCAATGGATTTGAAGTAAGCAACCGCCTCGTCACGTGGCAACACCTTGCGGGTAACTATCTCATCTTTCTTCGCCAATTCCGTCATTTTCTTTTCAATCGCCACCAAATCATCCGGTGTGAATGGACGCTTGTAGGAAAAATCATAGTAGAAACCGTTTTCAATCACAGGACCGATGGTCACTTGCGCCTCAGGGAATAATTCTTTCACTGCATATGCCAGCAAATGTGCTGTCGA
>JAYVHZ010000534.1:0-4981 GCA_043770645.1 Undibacterium sp.
ATCAAACCACGACGTGAGTGGTGATCTTTAGAGTGAGATTTGAAATGACCATTTAAGTCATTGATACGTGCAGTCAACAAAGCAACTTGCACTTCTGGAGAACCTGTGTCATTTTGACCACGGGCATTATCCGCAACGATAGCGGCTTTTGCAGTTTTTACGAGAGACATCTTATTTCCTTTACATGCGATATCAAGAGTTAGCTTTTTCAAGCCAGCACCGTCGATATCGTGAAATTACATTAAATAAATCCCATCAGAATTTGATGAGACCGCGACTATAGCATGGAAATTCTGATGGATTCAAGTCCAGACATCAAAAGATTCAGGTCTTCGCCATCAAGTCTGTCAGCATAGTTTCACGTTTATCGTTAAATTTATAACCCCTCAGCCTCTGTGCCTCGGCGTTGAGGGGTTTTGCATTACCCCACAAGCATCCGATCTTTCAACCGATACCAATAAATTATCAAATCTGCGGATTCAGCTTCTCAACCTTAGAATGCAATTTATTCAGAGCAGAAATATACGCCTTGGCAGAAGCCACAACGATATCAGGATCTGCGCCCACACCATTCACGATGCGCCCAGCTTTGCTAAGGCGTATCGTTACTTCACCTTGCGATTGCGTGCCGGCAGTGATTGCGTTAATCGAGAATAGCAACAACTCTGCTTCGCTCTTTACTTCAGATTCGATTGCGCCAACGATGGCATCCACTGCACCATTGCCTTGGGCGATACAGGATTTCTCCTTATCGCCTATCGTCATCACAACCACAGCAGAAGAACGCTCACCTGTTTCTGAATGCTGACTGATCGATACCAAACGATAGTGATCGGCATCGTGCGAATGTTCTTCTTCCGCGACGACTGACATGATGTCTTCGTCAAAAATTTCAGATTTTTTATCAGCGAGTTCTTTAAATCGGGCAAAGGCTGCGTTAATTTCGGTTTCTGATTCCAACGCAATGCCCAATTCTTGCAAACGCTGCTTGAAAGCATTGCGACCTGAAAGTTTGCCGAGAACGATTTTATTCGCACTCCAGCCCACATCTTCAGCGCGCATGATTTCATAGGTGTTGCGCGCTTTCAAAATGCCATCTTGGTGGATCCCTGATGCATGAGCGAAAGCGTTTGCTCCAACGATCGCTTTATTTGGTTGCACGGTAAAACCCGTAATTTGTGAAACCATTTTCGAAGTAGCCACGATTTGACTCGCATCAACACCAATATCTAAATCAAAGTAGTCTTTGCGCGTGCGCACCGCCATCACGATTTCTTCTAAGGCGGTATTACCTGCGCGCTCACCGAGACCGTTGATCGTACATTCAACCTGACGCGCGCCACCGATCATGACACCTGCCAAAGAATTCGCAACCGCCATGCCTAAGTCGTTATGACAATGTACAGACCAGATTGCTTTATCTGAATTCGGAATGGTTTCACGCAGGCGCTTCAATGTACTACCGTATAACTCCGGCACACCATAACCGACCGTATCCGCGAAGTTAATCGTGGTTGCACCTTCTTTAATCACAGCTTCAATCACACGACAAAGGAAATCAAAATCAGAGCGACTTGCATCTTCTGGACTAAATTCCACATCATCTGTGAATTTTCGCGCAAAACGAACCGCCTGAATCGCTTGCTCCAGCACTTGATCTGGACTCATGCGCAACTTCATTTCCATATGCAAGGGTGAAGTCGCAATGAAAGTATGAATACGTTTGCGCTGGGCTTTTTCTAAGGCTTCAGCAGCTCGTGAAATATCGCGGTCATTCGCGCGTGACAAAGAACAGATAATCGGTTCACGCACCGCAGCAGCAATCGCTTTAATCGATTCAAAGTCGCCTGGTGAAGCAGCCGCAAAACCAGCTTCGATCACGTCGACTTTTAAACGTTCTAGTTGGCGGGCAATTCGTACCTTTTCATCTTTAGTCATGGACGCGCCAGGTGATTGTTCGCCGTCACGCAAAGTTGTGTCGAATATGATGAGTTTGTCTGCCATGTTTGCCTCCGAAGATACCGAAATAAGATAATTAAATTAAATGAGAGTAAGTGAAATTGCTTGAAATTGTCGAGTAAAACTCAATGACTTGAATAGATCTTTCCCGCCCCTTGCAAGACGCACATGGGTGAGAGACTACTCAAGTTGTGGGGTAATGGGATTTAGCGCGCGAGCGCTAGTAGCGTGTTCGCTAGAGACAAAGCTAGTAGAGATGCCAGGGTAGCGGCAACTGGCAATACCAACGACAAAAGCACACCGGAGCGATCTGCTTTCATGAATGCTTTTTGAGCACTGGATGTCGTGGATGAGAATTTCATGGAAAAGACTATAAGCGGGATTACACAAAAGCGCAAGAGCCCGCCCTCAATTATTTCTTAATGTCGTCAGCTTCGTCATGGTGTGACTCTGACGTCAATTGCACCAAGCTTACTGGACGGCCATTGCGCCAACGCCAAAGTAACAGCACATAGCCAGACATCGCATAAATAACAAACAAGGCAAATAAGACTTTTGGTGGGTCACTGACCACAGCAACATAGGCTAACACGACCAAAAATACCGCGATAAACGGGACCGAGCGTTTCAGATTCAAATCTTTAAAACTATAAAATGGCACGTTCGTCACCATCGTCAAACCTGCAAACAAGGCCACGCTCCAAGCGAACCAGCGTACATCTACGCCCGGAATCGCCAAATCATCCATTAACAAAATAAAGCCCGCCACCAACGCAGCGGCGGCTGGGCTTGGCAAACCTTGAAAATAACGCTTGTCCACCACAGTAATGTTTGCGTTAAATCGTGCCAGACGCAAAGCAGCGCCAGCGCAATAGACGAATGCCGCCAACCAACCCAACTTGCCCATGCCTTTCAACGCCCATTCATAGGCGATCAAAGCAGGCGCCACACCGAACGACACCATGTCTGACAAACTATCATATTGCGCGCCAAATTCGCTTTGGGTATTCGTCATACGAGCGACCCTACCGTCGAGACTATCCAACACCATTGCCACAAATATAGCGAGGCCAGAGTGCTCGAATTTTTGATTCATCGCCATCACGATGGCATAAAAACCGCAAAATAATGCAGCCGTAGTGAATGCATTTGGTAATAAATAAATGCCGCGAGAAGGCTTACGCGGTGCACCGAGTAACTCACCATTATTTTTTCTCGCGCCGCGTGGGAATAACTTAAAACTGCCTTTAGGCTTACGATCTTTAACTGGCGTCATGCTGATTCTTAATCTGAAAATTGAGCGAAAAAACTGAGCAGTCACATTTTCTTAGGAAAACATCACTAATTGCACAGTTTGGAATTTCTGAAGTATAACCGCGAAACGCCTAGACGAAAATCAATTTAAAACCTCAAGATGTTGCAGCGCATACGTACAGTCAGCTCAAGAAATGGCAAATCATTCGCGTAAATCACGCCTGTTTGGCGATTAGGGAAGTGTCCTGACAAGGTGTTCACGCTCCCACTGCCGCGTTGTCGCTGCATCCAAGAAATGCACCAGATTTTCGGGCTGAGTGAGATCAATAATGCCAAGGTCTTTCTCGACACCCGCATACTGAAGTAATGCTTGACCGCCTTGATCAACACCAATCGCCTTTAAATGCGAATAAGCGTCACGTACAAAATCAATTGCGCCACTTTCTTTACGTAATATCATTGCGGCATCGTGGGTAAGCACTATCGCAATGGCATCGAACAATACCGATGGCGTCCCTGCCAATTGTCCATTCGCCTTTACAAACGAACCTTCAGAAAGTCGTATTTGATTGATGCTGAGCGCAATCAATTTTAATTTTGCACCAGCAGCTAATAGCGCCTTCTCTAGCGCATCGATGATAGTTTTATCGGAGCCATCGGCAATCAATAAGCCGACCGCGCGTCCTTGCAAACCGTTTGCTGCTTTCCCTATCAACTGCAGCGGTGGTGAAAGTGGAAATTCTTGCACCGTGTGCGCAGGACAAACCGCTGGAGGCAAATCAAAAATACCTAAGCCGGTCGCCACTCTGAGTGCCAGATCTTCTTCAATATTTCTCAGATGCGCAATCATCGCTTTATGAATATGCGGATGCTCTACTTTTGACAATTCGAATACCAAGGCAGAACGCAGATGCGCTTGTTCATATTTACTTAAACTCAGATAAAATTGACGCGCTTGGCTATAGTGATCAGCAAAACTGGCCGAACGAGCACGCATTTTGACGCCATTTTCTGGTACCAGTGCACTAATGAATCCATCCGTCAGGTGCTCACTTGGTGAATCACTTGTTAAGGAATTGGGCTCATAAGCGACACGACCACTCGGTTGCGCCATCTGCATCTGACCATCGCGCTGTTGATTGGCATACGGGCATTTCGGCGCATTGATCGGTAATTGATGAAAATTAGGCGATCCCAAACGTGACAACTGCGTATCAAGATAGGAAAAGAGTCGTCCCTGCAATAAAGGGTCGTTGGAAAAATCGATACCTGGCACCAGATGTGAGGGGCAAAATGCGACCTGCTCGGTTTCCGCAAAAAAATTATCTGGCCAGCGATTTAATACCATTCGCCCTATCACTTGCAAAGGCACGAGCTCTTCTGGAATCAACTTGGTCGCATCGAGATGATCGAAAGGAAATTGTGTAGCTTGGTCTTCCGTAAATAACTGAACGGCAAATTCCCATTCTGGAAAGTTACCGGCACTAATAGCCTCAAACAATTCGCGTCGATGGAAATCAGGATCAGCCCCCGCCAGCTTCATGGTTTCATCCCACAAAGTCGACTGCAAACCTAGCTTTGGACGCCAGTGAAATTTGACGAAAGTTGACTCACCTGCAGCGTTAACCAAACGAAAAGAGTGGATGCCAAAGCCCTCCATCATGCTCAGCGAACGCGGCAATGTGCGGTCTGACATAATCCACATCACCATGTGCATCGATTCTGGTGTCAGCGAAATGAAATCCCAAAACGTATCATGTGCTGTCGC
>JAYVHZ010000535.1:0-13785 GCA_043770645.1 Undibacterium sp.
TTATACGGATCGCTGAGACAAACGGATTCAACAATTTTCAAAATATTCAAAAATATTCAAAATCGTAGGGCGGGTATTAATAGTTGAATCCGAATTAGCCACGGTTACGTATAAGAGTACATCCCTCGATAAAGCAGCTTCGTCATTTAGCTACCCCTGATAGAAAACAGAGATTTATGAAACAAAAAATACTAGTTAGTTTGATTGCTTCGCTGCTTAGCGCGAGCTGTATTGCCGATGAAGGCGCGGTACAAAAAGTGGTAGTTGATGGTGCGCGCACCAGCCAACTTGGCATCACTGATGCGGCAGGCACTGGTATGGTGGGGCAGAAAAAATTAGAGGCGATGACGACCTATCGACCAGGAGAATTGCTGGAGGCGGTGCCGGGCGTGATCGTGAGTCAACATAGTGGCGAAGGCAAGGCGAATCAATTCTTCTTGCGTGGATTTAACTTAGATCATGGTACCGATCTGCGCACAAATATCGACGACATGCCGGTCAACCAACGTAGCCATGCACATGGTCAAGGCTGGACCGACATGAACTTTTTAATCCCTGAACTCAGTAACCGCATCGACTACAAAAAAGGGCCGTACGCCGCCAGCAGTGGCGATTTTTCGTCTGCTGGTCTTGCCTCAATTAGCTACACCAAACGTCTCAAGCAAGACATCATAGTCGCTGGTGTCGGCCAATATGGCTACGCGCGCGCCTTGTTAGCGGGTTCTCCTGCATTCGCCGATGGCCATGTTCTGTATGCGATAGAGGCTATGAAGAACAATGGCCCCTACACCCGCCCTGATGAATTCAAAAAAATTAGTGCCGTCCTCAATTATGATCAAGGCACCGCAGACAACGGTTTTGGCTTGAGCAGCATGCTATACAAAGGAAAATGGAATGCCAGCGACCAAATCCCAGAACGCGCACTAAAAAACGGCGTATTACGCAGTCGCTTTGACACCATCGATACTAGCGACGGTGGCCTAGCCCACCGCTATAGCCTGGCGGGAAACTGGCGCCAGACATCGGCCGAACAGCGCAGCAAAATTAACGCTTACGTGATTAATAATCAGCTCGATCTGTATTCAAATTTCACCTACTTTATGAATGATCCTGTTAATGGTGATCAATTCAGTCAGCCTGATCGTCGCGTCACAAGTGGACTTAATCTTAGCCATACTTGGCACACCGACATCAACGGTAAAGATGTCGATATCAGCATAGGTAGTCAACTGCAAAACGATAATATTTTTAACGCGCTACGCAATACGCGCGCTCGCGAAACGATCTCCACAGTCAGGCAAGACCACATTACCGAGACCAGCCTCGGCCTCTATCTTGAGGCCAATACGCAATGGACAGCGTATTTCCGCAGCAATGTGGGGCTGCGCTATGACCGCTACCAATTTAAAATCAAGAGCGATAGAGTAGAAAATTCAGGAAAGGCGCAAGATCAAATTGTCAGTCCATCGATGAGCTTAGTACTCGAACCGTGGAATAAGACTGAGCTATTTTTTAACCTCGGTACCGGATTTCATAGCAATGACGCACGGGCTACACTCACTTCTGTCGATCCTCAAACTGGTGATGCCAGTCAAAAATCACCCGGCTTGGTACGTTCACGCGGCACAGAACTCGGTCTACGCAGTGAATTCCTGCCAAAGCTACAAACCTCAATTGCACTGTACCGCTTAGATTTCGACTCTGAACTCAATTTTGTCGGCGATGCAGGCACCACCGAGGCTGGTCGACCTAGCCGTCGTATTGGCATGGAAATCTCGAGCTCTTATCAAGTAAATGACAATTTCTCGATTGATTTTGATGCCGCCTACGCCAAAGCTCGCTCGCGCAATAGTGACCCTGCTGGTCAATACATTAGCGGCGCAGTAGAAGGCGTTGCTCAGATCGCTCTGAACTTCGAAAAATTAGGCGCGTGGTCGGGCGCATTGCGTTTGCGCTACTTTGGTCCGCGTCCTTTAATTGAAGACAATAGCGTGCGCTCGCGCTCCAGCAACACACTGAATGGTCGAATAAGCTACCAAGTTAACCCCACCTTAAAAATTGAGCTGGAGGGTTTTAATCTTGCCAATCGCAAGACTTCAGCAATCGACTATTTTTATGCTTCGCAGCTAAAAGGAGAGTCCGCCCCGCAAGAAGACGTGCATTTTCATCCACTAGAGTCGCGCTCATTTCGGCTTATGTTGGTGAAGGCGTTTTAAAAAAATTTACAAAAACTGTTTTGTTATTGAACCTAGCAACCTCAGTTGACGATTTAAGTTCGTCTTGGGTGCCGAATGAACATGAACTTTTACTGCACTTTTTCCATTCACTAATTTGGTGGAAGCGTTACGAATCCGATTGCACATTTTTCCGCCCTTGTAGGTTGCATCTGTGCTTACAAGCACAGATCGTTACACTGGAAAGCAGCATGAAACTCCCCCCAGCGGAAAAATTCACAATCGAACCCGTCCCAATATGGAATCTAGGTTTAATCGAGATTACTTCCCACCTCTCGGATCCACCACATTCACCGCTTCAGGCGAAGGTCCATAAGCGCGGATATCAGGTCGATACATATCCTCGGCATAAGTCCCCGGGACATGGAAGCGGCCTGGTGTGACGACGCGTAACATGTAGAACAGATTGATCGGGCTGCCACTCAGTCTGACTGCGGCAACGAATCTATCGTCGCGGTATTCCTTGTGCTTGATACGTTCATCGGCCATCGCGGCAGCGAGGTTCACACCATCAATACTAAATTCACCCGCTTGTGGGCCTTGTGAGATGTTGAGATTTTCTACCTCTAATCCAGCTGGAATATGATCGATTACCAAGGCGTCCTCGATGACTTGTTTAGACTTGGCGGTCACGCGTACGATCAACATATCACCGACTTTGAGATTACCTCCGCTCCATGGTTTGCCCGCGACGGTAAACCATTTACGCTCTAAGCTGATTTTTTCTGTGCTTGGAATTGGCAATTTCAATGGATAACCACTGGCCTCAAGTTCTATCCACAAAGGATTGGCACCTTTGTTTTCCAGCGTGATGCCCTTGATCGCCAAGGCGGGATCGAAGCTGCGGCTTTCGCTGTTTTTGGAACTAATCGTGTTGCTACCATCGGCAGTTTTGAGAACCACTTCCCACGGATCCGTGACGGTGCCACCTGCTGCGCGTGCCGCTAAAAATAAGGCGATACGTTCTTGCGTGGAGAAATAGCCGCGTGGTTTGCCGAGGCGATCCGCCAGATTCGTCAACATCATTTCGCGTTGAGGATGCGCGACCTTATGACGCAACATCAAGGCATACGACATGGCCTGATCGCGCACTGCTGTGCCGTAATCACCGAGATAATCCCAGTCCCAGTCAGTACGTATGCCATACGGTTTAGTCATAGCATCATTGAAGGCGACATCAGCGCGTTTCTGATCGCCCATCAATTGCAATGCTAAACCGAGGTGTACTAATGCGAGTGGTGATTTTGCGCGATCACGGTAGCTATCATGCAGCAAACGCAAAGACGCCAAAGACGCTTTTTGATCCCGTGCCAACATATAGCCTATGTGCGCTAGTTCTGCAAAGCGTTGGTGGCTATTGCGGATCAAATCGTAATCGCGCCAATCATACTGTCCATTTGCATTTGGCTTGACTGCCGCTGGTAATGGCGAGAATTGATTCGCTGCACCATTGAGTTTTTCGGTCATCCATTTTTGCGCACGCTTGGTCATTTCCTCTGGCACATTAAAACCGGCTTCGCGCGCATCGGCTAAGAAGCTGGTGACATACGGTGTTAGCCACATTTCGTAGGAACCATCATTCCCATTCCACAAGCGGAAACCGCCTTCAGCACCTTGCATACCGGCGATGCGACTGATTGCACCTTCGATAAATTTAGCGCGTTGTTCACGCGTGTGCGGCACTAGTCCGACTGCTTTTGCACCTTCTTCATCGATATAGACATGTGGATAAGCCGCACTGGTGGTTTGCTCTAAACAGCCATACGGATAGTCGAGCAAACCCTTGACGATGCTGCGGACATTCAATGGTGGGCGATTCGACATCGCCACGCTCAAAGTTGCCGAGCCGCGATAGAAACGCTCAACCATATTAGCATCGAGTTTTTGTGTTGCACCTGGCTCGATACGCAGACGACGTGCATCTTGCTCACGCGGTACTGGTGGTTGGATTTGCAATGCGAATTCTCTACGTATCACAACTGGTTTCGCCCCTGCGGTTTTTACATCAAGAGTGATGCGTGACAAACCAAAAGGTTCGGTCGGCTCTACGTTAAAGCGCAAGATCGTTCTTTGTTTAGGAACCAGTTTAATATTGCGTTCACCTTCAGCGATTTTCAATAATTTATCCGCAGAGAGTTTGATGTTAATGCTCTGCTCGGCTTGCATCATGTTCGTCACATCCAATGCGAATGTCGACGTATCGCCGGGACCGATAAAGCGTGGCGTCGCGATCTCGGCGACGATAGGTGCACTGACTACAACTTCTTTATCGGTGCTGCCATAAGCATCGTCCGTCGAGGCAACGACCATGACTCGCAAAGTGCCGTTGAAGTCAGGAATATTCAGAGGCACATCAGCTTCGCCTTTATCATTGAGCTGCACGGGGCCTGAAAAGATATCGACCAGTTTTACTTTCTTAGGCATGCTCTTAGTGTCGCGTTTACCTGCATCACCGCCCCATTTGATTTTGCCGGGCGTACCGTCTATACGCTCAATTAATTTGCCGTAAATATCGGTCAACTCTGCACTGAAACGATGTTTTCCAAAGAAGAAATCAAACGGATCTGGCGTTTTAAAACTGGTGATATTCAGAATGCCGACATCGACAGCGGAGACCGTTACCATGGCTTTTTTGCCTGCTGCATTATCGACTTTCACTTTGGCGATCATGCGTTTTTCTGGTTCGACTTGAGCTGGCGTTGTCACACTCACTTTGAGTTTTCGTGTTTCGCGTGCAAGTGGTAACCAGGTCAAACCAACAGCGCGTGCAGGGGTGACTTTATCGCCTTGACTTCCAGGACGGAACACCACGGTCGAAATATACATGTCGGAACGATTCCAATTTTTATCGACTGGAATACTCACTGTCGTACCATCGGTACTAACGGAAACGCGCTTACTCCACAAGACTTTATCGGCTTCGACTAAGACTAAAGCTTCACCATCGTGCGGTGGAATAATTTTAAGTTTAACGTCGTTACCTGGCTTGGCTGGTGCGCCCTCTAATTGCAGGCGCACACGGTCAGGACGATTGCCTACGCTTTCACTATCTTGTGCATTCCAACCAGCGTAGAAGAAGTAGCGTGCGACTAAATTGGTTTCTGGGTCGGTGACTTCTAGACGATAGCGTCCCCACTTGACTGGCACAGTTAACTTAGCGCGATTCTTTAATTCCAGAGCGCCCGCGTGGATCGTTTCTTCGCCTTCCGTATAACCAGAGTGCCAGCCACGACCCGCTTCAAAACGCCAATAGTATTCACGATCTTCACGCACCAATTTGAATGGTGCTTGTTTAAGGACGGAAAATTTTCCGGCAGTATTCACGCGAATAATTTCAAATTCCGCCATGCTGCCTTCGCGGGTAACGTCTTTTTCAAATAGTGGACGGATGCCTATCATGTGCTGCGCAGGCCACCAGACACGTTCAATTGAGCGCACTACAGGACGCCCGCCAGACTCCAATAAACTGAAAGCGGCACGTACTTTCAAAGGTGATTTTGCATTCGCGACGAAAGGCACATCGACTTCGGCTTTGCCACTATCATCCAAGCTCGTTTCTTCAAGTTCAGAACGGCTTTTATTCGTATCATCGGCAAAATCACCGAAGATAAAGCCCGGCCATTCTTTCGCGACAGGATTCTTAAAACGCTCTTGTGCCACACTGCCGAGCAAGCGATTACCAGCCGCTGGCGCACCGTACAAATAATCGCCTTGCACAGCTACACTGAAACTGCTGGTATCGGCCAATGGCGTGGTTTCCGATGTCAAACTCAGCTTCATGCGCTCTGGTAAAAATTCTTCCACTTGGAAAGTGTAAATAGAATCTGGACGTTTCGCAGTCGGATCGGCGCGGAACTCTAGGCTCCATTTACCCGTCGCAGCATCCGGTGGTAAATCGATCGTATTTTGCAAATAGCCCGGCGTCTTGGAATTAGGCTGCCAGATGCTGGAGCTAACGACATCGCCACTTGGCTTCTTCAAATCGACTTTAATCGGTGCGGGTGGTAAGGCCACGCCTTCAGCAGTGCGTGCCATTAAGGATGCAGTGAATTTTTCACCTGGGCGATACAGATCACGCCCAGACCATGCGAACAATTTGGCATCGCGCGGCAAATGGCCACCAATATCAAATTCAGCTAAATCCAAACCCGGCTCTTGTAGCGCGATGATCGATGTTTCTTTGCCGCGTTTGGCTAACAATAATTTTGCGCCATTCGGCAAACCCGGTAAAACACCATGGCCATCGCCATCGGTTTTTCCACGCAGCAAGATTTTACCTTCGGCGCCCAAGACTTCCAGTTCTACGTTACCCTGTGCGGTACCTTCTTTTAATGAGGTCGTAAAAACATCCGTTTGCTTCAATTGGCGACGCACATGCAGGCCAATATCACTGACGTAAAAATACGTGACTTGATAATCGTATTCGTAATGCCCCGGGCGACGCATCACCGCGACATAGATACCTGGCTCTTTGAGTTCAGTGATTTTTTCTACTGGTAAAAAGCTGACTTTGCGGCTATTTGGCACTTCGTTAGTGACGAAGCGATTTTGATAAACGCTCTCGGCGATACCTTGCAAGGCATTCAATTGCCAACCTGAGGTTAAGCCTTTGAGTTTGTTACGATTCCCGTAGTAGTCATAATAATCCTCCTCACCACCCTCGCCCTCACCTTCGCCTTCTTCGTCAGTATTTTGATTATGTCGATTTTTACCGATCACCATATCAATAAATTTCGGGAGTTTTTCTGGCGAGACACGCAAAAATTCCACATCCACTTCAGGGATATTGACCGTGACGACTGGCAGGCCACCATTTAAACCGGCGGGCAATACCGTACCCTTACTCGCGAAAAAATAAGATGGTGCCATCTCATCGCTGATGACTTCGCAACTTGCCGCCTTCTCTAATTTTTTACCCGAGCTGGCGGCGAGCATACCACTCAAATTGACCCGATATTTATGACCCGCCTTTACAAATGGGAATAGCAAAACATGGGGGTTGTCCGACACAATCCAACCGCCCTTCACCAAATCGCTGGGCTTGGAGGCAGCAGTTGCTGATGCTCCGCCTGACTCAACTTTGTTTTGCTCGGCCTTGCTATCACCGAGATCGGAGACTTCGATTAATTTATCTAAGGCTTGATCTGCATCGACACTTTGCGAAAACATTACTGCTAAAGCTGGTTGATCGTCATGTAATCTTGCTAGGCACGAACCCATAGTGAACGGCGCATCGGGATTCGCCAATACCGCATTACCGCCAACAGGAGCGGCGGCTTTGTTTTTCTTCATCCACCAAAGTCCCGCGCCAGCGGACACCAGCGCCAAGCTTAACAAAGCGATGCCCAAGCTTTTCTTAGAGAATTGTGTCATCTTGATTTCCCAAATAATTAGTGATGCCAATATAGCATTTGACCATCAACAATGGGCACAAACTGCAGCTACACATAAAGATTTAATTGATACAACAAGTCAACAAAAAGAAATGCAAATACAGCAACGAGATTAAAAATGCAATTCTAGATTTCAATAAAAATACCGAAAAACAACAAGCGTATGGATCATATTGCACGTACCAATTCGCTCATGTAGTATCGATCCGCCTGATTTTTGCAGCGGAGCAAGGCATACCAGTAATAAATACGCATTGAGTGACAAACCCCTGTCGCTCGGTACTCATACATCACATGGGAGATAAGAATTGAAAAATAAATCAACAACCTCCGGCTGTTCGCCGAAACAAGAAATGTTTGCAAAAAGTGCCGTTCAGATCGCGATTTTGATGTTGGCGACAGGTGGTTTTGCTAATGCACAAGATGCTAGCCCAAGCAAACCGGCTGCGGCACAAGAAGTGCAGACTATCACCGTAACAGGCACTGGTACTCGTGGTAAGCAACGTACGCAAACCGATACGCCAGTTGCGGTTGATATTTTATCTGCGACTGAATTAACAAAAACAGCGCAAACATCGCTCGATAAAGCATTGCAATATCGCGTGCCCTCTTTCAGTACTGTGCAGACCCCAGTTAATGATGCAACCTCCTTATTGGATCCTTATGAAATTCGCAACATGGGACCAAGCCGTGCGTTGATTTTGATTAATGGCAAGCGCAAAAATGCTAGTGCTTTGGTGTACACGCAAACGTCTCCAGGTCGCGGTGAAAGTGGTGCCGATATTTCGGCAATTCCACAAGATGCAATCAAGCGTGTAGAAATTTTACGTGATGGTGCAGCTGCGCAATATGGTTCCGATGCGATTGCAGGCGTGGTCAATATCATTCTTAAAGACGATCCGACTGGCACATCCTTCACCGCGAAAATGGGACGAACTGCCCAAGGCGACGGAAAATCTCACGCTATCAGTTTGAATCATGGCATGGCATTGAGTGATCGTGGCTTCCTTAACTTCACAGTCGACGTGTCGAAAAATGGCTTAGCAAATCGTCCAGGTATTCTCAATGCGCAAGATGAAGCTGACTATTGGGGTACCACTTTAGCAGTAACGGCTCCTTTCTTAGCGAAATACCCAGATGGTGGAAATATTAACGGCTCTCCTGATACCAAAGCCGCCAAGTTTTTAGTCAATACACGTTATGAAATAGCTGATGATGTCAATATCTATGCTAATGCAGCCTATATCGACAAGGACGTTAGCAGCTTCGCAAATTACCGCGTACCTTATTGGAAGACAGAAGCGGATACCTACGGCTTGCTCAATAAAAACGGTAAGTATGAGGGCTATGTTCCTACCTTCTTAGGTTCACTAAAGGATTACAACGCCACGGTTGGTACTAAGTTTGAAGTGGATGGTTGGGCGGCAGATTTAAGTTTGACAGTCGGCGGTAACGAGCAACGTTATAGAGTGACCAACTCAATTAACTTTGATATGGCGAATGATTATGCTGCAGCAAAAGCGGCAGGAAAACCATTGCCCCCACAATCACCTTCTAGTTTCGAAGCTGGTGGCACTGATTTCAGCCACACAGTTTGGAACGCCGATTTTTCCAAAGAAATCAGCACAGGTGTTAATGCCTATTTCGGTAGTGAAATTCGTTCTGAGAAATATAAGATCGTAGCTGGCGATTTTGCCTCATCATACGGTGCGGGTGCCAATTCTTACGCAGGGAATTCAGTCAGAGACGCTGGTACTTTCAAGCGCTCTAACTATGGCATTTATGGCGGTGCTAGTTTTGATGTCTCCAAAGAACTAGTCATTGACACAACAGCTCGCTATGAAAAATACAGCGATTTTGGGAACGCACTGATTGGAAAAGTCGCAAGCCGTTACAAGGTTTCCAACCAATTGACGCTGCGTGCTTCAGTATCATCAGGATTTAGAGCGCCATCATTGCATCAGATCTTTACTCAAAAGAAAGAATATACTTTCTCAGGCGGTAATATCCAAGTCTCTGGCTTGGCTAGCAATATATCGAAAGAAGTAGAAGCGTTGAAAATTCCAAAATTGAAAGCGGAGAAATCTGAAAGTTTCACTTTAGGTCTAGGTTTCAACCCAAGTCGTGATACCAGCATGACGATTGATTACTACAATATTGCCGTTAAAGATCGTATAGTTTTAAGTGAGTCTATTGGATCTGGCACAGGACCAGGTGCTGCAACCTTAAATAAAATATTGGCGGACAATAGTATTGTTGGTATCAAATTTTTCTCAAATGCAATTAGCAGCAAAACCAGCGGTATTGACTATGTATTCAATCATAGAAATATGGATTTCGCAGATGGGAAACTTGCCTTCAACGTAGCAGGTAACTACACACTCCAAAACAAACGTACTGGCGCTGTCAATAATGTCGCCTCGATTGCTGCTGCTGGTAAAACCGTATTTGGATCAGTTCAGGATGCATTGATGTTTACATCCCGTCCAAAATTCAAGACGATTTTCGGCTTTGACTTAGACTATCAAGATATCAACTTCTCTGTGAACAATACTGTATTTGGTCCAACCAGATTCAACAATGCGGATTTGGGAACAGAAGACTTGAACGTCGTATTTAAAACAAAGACACTGACGGATTTTGGTGTGAACTACAAGCTCACCAAGAACGTAACGTTAGCATTCAACATCAACAACATATTTGATGTCACACCATCGTGGAAACTGGAGGCGGTCAATAACAAGGCAGCAGGCGAAGCCCTCTTGGCACAACCAGCCAAGGTGAAAGAACTTGTTAGCGCGGTTACTTTCAACGGTCGCTATCCTATGGTCACCTACGACGGTTCACATTTCAGCCAATTAGGCCGTATGTACAATCTGTCTTTGAACTATCGTTTCTAAAAGCAGCTCCGGATACTTCGCTGAAGTATCCTAGTAAGACAAAAAAAGACCGCGACGAACTCGCGGTCTTTTTTGTTCGGACTAGAACGCCCATTCACGATACCAATTCTGCGCGTGCTTTCTATATTTTAAGCGCCGCCAAATATTCCAGACCGGCAATGGCACGGCTGCCATACCAAGACAACATTTCACCATCCACCAAAATGACCGGCTTCTGAATAGTCTGCTGCAATTGCTCGACGTGAATCTGAGAAAAACTATATGGTTCAGTTGACAGCAGCACGGCATCAACTTGGCATAAGTTTGCATCGTCCCACTCGAATACTGGATAACGCTTGTCGAGCTGACTGATCTGCTGCGTTTGCCAATGTTGCCACCCGCGCAGCACCAATGTGCGTGCGATGTAAGTGTCGCGACTCACTGTCATCCAAGGATCTTTCCAGATGCAATACAGGATGTTTTTTGACCTAGCATCGATTTTTACTTGCTGTAAATTCTCTTCAAATGCCGCACATAATTGCCGCGCCTTAGGCAACACGTTGAAGATTGCGCCGAGCAAGAGAAATAGATCAAGGTTGTCACGAGGCGTAACCGGATGGGTAACGACCACATGCGGTATGAATTGCGCCAATTGTTCTACTGTTGGTTTTCCGTTCTCATCGATATTCACAATCAAATGTGTCGGCGCCAACTGGCGAATTTTGCCGATATTCACATCTTTAGTACCGCCGATTTTTGGAATATCGCGCACCACATCTTTTGGATGTATGCAAAAACCAGTTCGTCCAACCAGATATTTTGCCAAACCCAAATCGCACAAGAGCTCTGTAATCGAAGGCACCAGACACACGATCCGCACACTGGAATTGGCATCAATTACGGCATGTTGTACGCCCAACGCGTCAGTCAACATGGTGGATGTTATTTGCAAATCAGAATTCATAGCTGGGCTTGTCTTGCTTTACGCGGTGCATTTGAAAATGCGCGGTCATACAGCCAATTTGGCAACAAACGCAAGAGTTTAGCGACCACGCCCATTTGCCATGGAATCACGCGATAACTGACACCTGCGTCGATAGTGGCTATCGCTCGTTGAGCGAAAACATCGGCGGGCGTCAAAAAAGGCATTGCATACGTATTGATCTGCGTCATTGGCGTATCAATATAGCCTGGGGCGACTGTCACGACTTCGATTCGGCTATCACGCAATTCGACACGTAAAGACTCACAATAACTAATGACTGCCGCTTTTGAAGCGCTATAGGCACTGGCACCTGGCAAGCCACGAATACCGGCGACACTGGCAATCCCGACCAAGCGACAAGGCTCTTGCTGAGCATGTTGCTTCATGTGTTCTATAAATGGGGCGAAGCTTGCTACTGTGGCTAAAACATTGGTTTCCATGACACGCCGAAATACTGCCAAATCCTCAGATAATTCCGTCAAAGTCCCCACTGAAATCCCGGCACAAGCGATCACAATATGCACTTTACCGACGGTTTGGATAAAGTCTTGCGCGGCCTGATGTAAGGCATGATGATCGTTCACATCGACTGCATAGACTTGATGCAACTGCGGGTTAGCCAAACTGGCTCGTAAGCTTTCCAACGCGTCTGCTCGACGACCAAGCAAAGCTAATCGTGCTCCTCGCATCGCATATTCACGTGCCATCGCAGCGCCCAAACCTGAGGATGCTCCTGTGATGAATACTGCTTGTGTGGATTGCTCTCGCATGGTGTTATCTCGATTAAAAGTAGCGTTAGAAATGATAGACGAAAAAAAATCCGCCTTGACGACGGATTTCTTACTGAACGTAAGGCTTACTTCTTTTTCGCAGGCGCGACTGCTGCTGGAGCAACTGGATTTTTTTCTTTGTAGACTTTATCCACCAAATAATCCATCACCACTAAACCAGCGTGTGAACCATCACGCGCTTTTGATTTAGCAAACAAATCAGCCGGAGATACCATGAAACGCCCATCAATCGCGACCGTTGGCACACCACCAATTTTATAGTCACTCATCAACTGTGCTGCACGATTGACTTTAGATTGAATCGAAAATGAGCTATAAATATCTGCAAATTTTTTCTTATCCAAACCGACTTTTTCGACGTATTTGAAAACTTCGGCATCACTCGACAAGCGATTACGATCAACGTGATACGCATTGAAAGTCTTCAACTGATACTCGTCAACTTTGCCCATCGCCTCTAAAGTGAAATACAATTTTTGTTGCGGTACCATTGCTTCACTAAATTTCACATGCACACGTTTCACAACAATACGATCGCCTTGCTTTTTAATCCAAGCTTCGAGATACGGTTCGAAAGAATTACATGCTGGACAGAAATAGCCGAAGAACTCGGTAATTTCGACTTTCTTACCTGAATCGGTTGGTTGTGCGCGATCCAAAACAGTGTATTCCTGTCCCAAACGTGGCTCTTGCGCTGCTGCGGAAAAAGACAGAACAGCGATGCTTGCTACTAGTAACTGACGAAATAAACGCATGGTTTCCTCTTAGGGTTTCTTTTCAAAAATCGATGATATGGTGGCACTAAAGGGCAACACTAACAATTTTACGTTGTCCGCAACAAAGTTTTGCAACGTGGATTGGATTGTTAAAGAACCCCAATATCCCAATACTTACTTGGCAGATCTGACGATCGCGGTTTCTACACTGTTCTCTGACAACTTCGCGCGCATTTTGTTCATGGCGTCAAAACTATCAAATGGTCCAACTCTGACTCGATGCAAAACCCCATTACTACCGGCTTTGTCAGTCACATTTGCTTCGACACCGATCATTGCCAATTTTGCACGTGCGCTTTCGGCATCAGTAACTTCTTTAAAAGCGCCGATCTGTAAGAAATAAATGTATTTATCATCGACCGCTTCAGACTTGGCACCGGTAGACGCAGCGACTGGAGTAGCGGTCACAGCCAATGCCGGATTAGCTGCCATCGCGGCTTCCAAGGCATCGACTGGTTTGGCATTGTCTGAGGGTTTACTCGCAGCCACTTCTTTCGCCGCTTGATTCACTGCATCTTTGTTGCCATACATAGGCTTGTTCGGGTCTAGCATCTGCGCCGCTGTGACATCCGACTTTTCATTCTTGCCATTTTTATTGGTAAACGGTGTTGACGCCTTGTTGATAACCAAAGCAACAATGACCGCAATACTTAAACCAATAACCAAGCCAATGATGATGCCAGTTAAGGTATTTCCTGACTGCCGGCCTAACTGGTTCGTGTTTTTC
>JAYVHZ010000536.1:0-4405 GCA_043770645.1 Undibacterium sp.
GCAATTATTTAACTTGTAGTGAACGATGACGATTGGCGTCTTTCTACATGGACCTATTTTACCTGTGTTCTACTTTAGGTCTTACTTGATCATCCTGATCCCCTTGAGAGACCAAAAAATATCTCTCTCAAAGTGGCTTATTCGAGTTCGTTAAAGCCAGTCAAAACAGCGATGTATCTTGCAATCGCATGACGTCTTTCCTTGCAATAACGCGGCGCATTGGGTGCAAATTCTCATCAAATAGAAGTAGGGGATGAGGCTCACACCAATCAACGACCAGCGCTTACTTATTTGACGTAGGCGCTGCAGAAAGCCCGAAGGTTAAAAACGAGAGGCCGGGTAATAGTTGGCGTAAAACATAGCCGAATTCGGCAATTCCGGTTTTGGGAACATAGATCACATCGCCTTCTTCAAGCGCGAAGTTGAGTTTGCGTTCACCAGTTAGTAGCGATGCTAATGGCACGATTTCCATTGCTTGTCGATTGGCGCGATACAGTCCAATTTCTTTGATAGCACCATCCTCATTGGGGCCGCCAGCTTGAGCGAGGGCATCTAACACCGACATATCAGGTGTCAGGCGATAGGTGCCCGGACGCACAACCGATCCTAATACATAGACGGAGGTGTCATTGGAGTCTGGTATGTAGATGAGGTCGTTGGGTTTGAGTCGAATATTGTAGCTAGGGTCACTCTGCGTCAATAAATGTTTAAGATCGATCCAGATGACTTTTTCACGACCACGGAAGATGGCGCAACGCGTCAGTGTCGCTTGCTTATCCATGACCGGTAAGGCACCGGCTCGCGCGAGCGTTTCTAATAAAGTCGCTTGTCTGTCGAAAGTAATAATGCCTGGGTTTTGGACACGACCTAAGACAGTGACTCGGTTGGAAGTATATTGATCTACGCTCAAAGTGACAGCGGGCGCAGTATAGTATTTCTTTAATGAGACATTAATTTTTTCGGCGGCTTCTTCCCTCGTGAGGGCGGATAATTTTAGTGGCCCTGCGAGTGGAATGCTGATGCGCCCATCAGGCCCTAAGGTGTGTTTGCCGGTCAACTCGGCTCTTCCCCAAACTTGAACGTCAATACGATCCCCTTCGCCTAGTAAATAGATAGGATCGGTTTCGGCTTCAAATTCTGCTAAAGCACGACGATCAGGGAACGCGACTTTGTCTGAGCGCTCGCTGGGGCGAAAGACTTGGGTGTTGCTTGGTACGATGTTAAGGGGGGCGTTGCTACAGGCGCTAAGTGAGATGACCGTTAATGCTGTGCAGATCATTACTGATAAGCTTGCGAGAACCTGAGAACAAGGCAGAGGCGATTGATGATTCATACAGTTCCCCATGTGGGTAAATGAAAACCACGACGTGCTGCGAATGCTAAAAAATGCTGTTTTTCGGTCCCGTTTAAACATTGCCAAATCACACTAACTGCCGCAATGCAATGGACGCAGCCGAAGGCAAACAATAGCAACAAAGTTTCCCAACGCCCTAGGTTACTTGGTACGACGTAGAGCCATACTTGTTGGAGCGCCAAGGCCACTAAAAATGGTCCAATAGCAGGTAGTATAACTTGGGTTAGCAACAAATTTTGTCGGAGTTGTAGTTGGTGATGATGTTGAATTAGATACAGTATCGCAGCGATTCCAGTTCCACCTGCCAAAGCAATTGCGATGCCCTTGATATCGAGGCTTGCACTGATCCATGCGATACCCAGTGCAGAGGCGAGACAGATGATGCGCAGGGCGTGATATAAAAATTCATTTTGAATCTTACCCATGCCACGAAAAATCGCGGTTCCTGGCCCGGTGGAAATATGGAGTAAGCCACCTAGCGCTGCGACCGACATCAAGAACGGAATCGTATTGAGCTCCGCTCGATTTCCTAGCCATGCTTGGCATAGTGGTACAGAAAAAAGCGCCAGAAACGCCATCGGTATGGAAGCTAGTAATGCCACGGATCGCGTCGTTTGTTGATACAAGTGAGCGATAGCGCGATGTTGGTCTGATTGATTTGATTGATTTGATTGATCTGACTTATCTGATTGATCTGATTGAGCATGGGAATCTAGCAAGCGAGCGGTTGCTGGCATCGTCATTTGGGAGATTGAGGAGGGTATGGACATGGCGGAGACCGGCAATTTCCCGCCCAAGTCGAATAAAGCAATTGCCTGCGGGCCGAGAAAGAAACCAGCGATCAAACGATCAATCGAATGAAAGGCCATAGAAAAAAAAGTGCTCAGTTGCACCGCTAAACCAAAGCGTAAAAATTCGGGTAATAAGCTTCTATCGAATTGTCGGTAGTTGACTTGCAGTCCGGGAAGCGCTCGATACACCTGGACGATATTACAGCTAATCGAAAATAGGTAACGAACCCCAAAAGCGATGAGCAAGGAAAAGAGACCAAATCCTAAAAATAGTAACGAAGCAATGACGAATAGTTCCAGAGTGAAGGCATACATCCATACTTTTTGTTCCGCCCGAAATCGTTGCAAACCATGTAGTACATAGGCAAATGCATTGAGACACATATCAATAAGAAAAATGCTAACGACGCCGATGATGATGACTCTGGCATGCGGACTCGCTTGTTCATCGAATTGAAAAAAAGAAAAAATAGACGGGAGTCCGAGTACGAGTGCAATGAGTAAGAATACGGACATGATGCTCATACATAAAATGCCGGTCGACAGTAGGCGCCCCAAACTAGGAATATCATGACGAACATGGAAGCGTGCTGCGAGGCGTACATAGACGCTAGAAAACCCAAAGTCGGCCATGCCGATATAACCCACCACGATGAAACAAACCGACCACAAGCCATATTCTTGCAGGCTGATATGCGCTAGGAGCATGGGTGGAATGGCGAGGCGGGTGACGAGATAGAGCATCTTTGCCATCATCGAAAAACCTGCATCCGCGGTCATGCTTCCAGACGGTTTTGTGCTTGAGGCAGGTGAACTCGCACTCTCAGTCACGGTGTTGATCGCCTGCGGTGATCGATTAAAAAAAGACGTCATGGTGAACTCTCTTGGAAACTCGATGGCGGTGCAATGAAGAAGTTTTCGGTCAAGATCGCAAAACTATGCGCGGGCAAATCAAATTGCCATTGACCGATGCATTTAGGACGGGGGATCTCGACAAACACTTGTGGACTATGGCTATTTTCGTTATGTAGTGTGCTACGACTTCCATCTAAGATGGCGATTGTCATACGACGATGGCATGGCAGATTAGTTTGAATACGGGTCGTTTGTGCGGCGGCAGAGACAACCGCGAGATGGGTTTTATCGCGTTCCTGAAACCACGCTGCAGTGATTTTGTGACAATGCGGGTTGTCGATGGGCGTGCAGGTGCTAGCGAAAAGTGTTCCTGAGGTGATGCTGTTTAACATTGCCAGTGCTAATCCTGTTGGACGCATTTGCCCTGGTGCCAAATCACGCATCACGCCCCATAGTCGGACCAGCGAACGATCGTCTGCAAAGCTGTCATAACCAGCGAGCGAATACACCGCTTGTTCACGCACGCCGACCAGCATGGTTTGCAATAAACGTTTGGCTAAAGCAGCGCCGGCATGAGCGCCTGTTACCACTGCGTTTCGTTCGGCACCACTAGCATTGCCTGCCGTGGTATGAAAATTAACTTCATAAACAGCGATCTTTTTGCCTCTCTTTTCAATTGCTTGAATTGCTAGCGCAACGTCCGGTGCGAGATCCGCGAATGCAGCGTCAACAGCCTCGTTCGCGGACATCTTATTCATCACGTGCAAAAAATACGGGGCAACCGCAATGCGGGCTGCCTGCTGGGATTGACGGTCTAAACGAGACCAGCTCTCGCGATTCACAAATTGGGCGTTGACGATAGGAATAATCTGCTGAAATTTTCCTGCACCTGATCGCACAAGCTGAAACGCTCTGTCACTCACTTGCGCTTGGGAGCGTTCGCCCAAGAATCCTGCAGGACGGAAGATGGTATTCCAATTTTCATTGCCAAACTCCAGCAAAATTTCGCGGAATTGATATTGTTCTGCCGCGCGTGCCAGAATTTTCCCAAATGCTAACCATTCGCTATCGTTCAACAAAGGCGGGGCAATGACCCAAGGTTGCGCACCGACGGCAGCGCACAAGGTGAAGAACTCAGGCAAGCTATACAAATAGAGTTGTTCCGCATCGCCGGGACGATAGCGGTTAGGATGGCGTGCGAACGGCTCTGCCATGCGGTTGCTGAGAGAGTCTCCAAGTTGTCCTTGCCAGTCACGCAGATAGCCAGGGCGTAGTTGCTGAAGAATTTTCACAACACTGTGACGAAAGCCGCTAGGGTCACTATCAAACTCGCTCAAGATGACGTCATCAATATACACATCGCCATTCATGACTTCGAAGTTTAAAGATAACGGATTGGCCGGGC
>JAYVHZ010000537.1:0-5145 GCA_043770645.1 Undibacterium sp.
TCCCAACTATTTTCTAAGTATTTTTTAGTAGCAAAACTATTTTGATCTACGACTTTTCACCGCCAATTTTTTTTCACAGAGTGGACTATCCGTTGATCCCGAATTCACCAAGGGAATAAATGCTGCAATGGGTGCCAATGCGGCCAAAGCAAGTGCCGCACCCGCACGTAAAGCGACGACACCTTTGTCTATTTTTGTCGTCGGATGTTGTAAGCTGCCGCGCACATAGATAGGCGCGCGCAGTGAAATTAGTCTGATTCCTTTGCTCTTTTGTGTGATCTCTAAATCGAGCTGCTCTTGCTGCAAATTGATGGTGCCTTGTAGATTTAGTCGGGACTGTTCTGTATCCACAACAAACTGTTTGGTTTGCATTAGGCCTTTTTGCACAGAAAAGTGGGCGGCGAGACAATTCAGTTTGACTTCTTCATCACCAATCAAAGTCGTCAGCACGATACTACCGATGTTCAAACCTATCTTTTCTAACAACAACTTACTTATCGTGCCTTGATTAATTGCAGCACGCAACTCGCCATTAGACGAGCTTAACAATGTAGCGATGGAATTACCGACAGCTGATAAGGATGCATTGCCGTTAATCTCTCCCAAACTGGCGTCTAGGTCTTTCACAAACGGCATAATTTTCTTTAACTGAAGGCGACGTGCATGCACTTGTATCTGAGCCACAATCGCATTCTGCTCGCGACTCTGACTACCGTCGAGCGTAATATCAGAGCTAAGACTACCTCCCGCCAAATCGAAGTTCAAAGGCTTCAGGCTCAACACCCCATCCTGCAGATTCAGGTGCGTCATCAGTTTCGTAATTGATGAAGTCTCACTGCGGATAATATGATCTGCACTAAATTTCACATTCGCATCAATACTCTTCCAACGATCTGTTTTGAAACTTTCAATCGGGAATATTTTATTGGAAGGCTGCACTGTAACCAGTCCACGAGTTTGTTTGCTCGAGCGCGAATCAAGGCCCATGATAGGTGCAAGATCGGAGAATAATAATGATTTGGAGACGATGCTACCGCTGAGTATAGGCCGCGGCGATTTGAATTCGAATTGTAAATCGCCTGAAATATCGCTGCTTCCAACTTTCCCTCTAAAGTCGTTGTAGTCCCACTTTCCACCGCTTGCATTTAAGACGCCAGTCAACTGCCCTTCGGTTGAAAATGGTGGTGTCTCTGGAAGGAATATGCCTGTGATCGCATACAACTTTGCCATACTAAGCGCAGAGGCAGCCAAACGCATTTGGATAGCCATCAAATCCATAGGACGAGTAAGGCTGCCAGTTAAGGCGATGATCGTTTGATCTTGGCGCAAATAGCCGCGAATCGGGAATGGTCTGGTCTGATCTGTTAAGGCCAATACCGCCCCAACCTGCCCTTCTCCAACAATCGCTTCATCATTTAATTTACCTGACAGATTCCAAGTAAAACTATACTCAGGATCACTGCTATCCTCATTGATGCCGACCTTGATATCCGCGTGCTTGATCGCGTCTCGCAAATAAATCGTGCCGTCGGTCAGCGCAATTTGTTGTAAGTCCAATTGCCACAACGAGGTGCCAGCCGGTTTTCTAAGTGTCCAATTGTTTGTACCATTCTCAAGTCGTTGAAGATGAACTAATGGCGCGGAAATACGCAAAGTGGGAATACTAATTTCTTTATGTATTAGCTTCCAAGGATTTAAAGAGAAGCTCACTTCCTTAATGCTCGCCGTTTCATATTGAATTTGATCTGCTATGTGAACAGGATCTTTTGTCTCAGCTTTTTTGACAGCTGGTTCATTTGCGTTCTGTTTAAAATCGGCGGGATTAGCAATGTGAATATCAGTAGCATAGAAATGTGGCCAAGGTATGAAGCGACGCCATGTTTTATCGAGATTATTTGGTTCGGGCTTGGCATTTGGTTTGAAATTCGGCGTCGGTTTTATCCATTGCAAACGAAGATCGCCTCGAATGAGAAATGGCCGCCCCAAGGCCTCACTCACAATGGCATTAAAGCGCGGCTTAGCGCGGTTCCAGTCATATGTCAGCAAAACGATCAGCGCAATCACGTGGACGAGGATCAATAGCGTTAGTATGCTGAGCAATACTTTTGTTTTAGTTTGAAGTTTCATATCACTTAGTCTTTCTCCGATTTCGGAGAACTCACTTGCTGCGATGCTTTCGACTGACTTTGCTGACGATGTGTCTTGACACAGAAATCAGCAACTTGTTCGACAAGCATACGCACTACCTGATTGGCCGCCACAACACCGCCGTAAGGATTTTCGCTAGTCGCCGCCACAGCAGCATCAAATTCTTGCCAGGCAATGACGCGACGATTTGCACTATCAATCAAATGCGCACGCAAAGTAAAATGGACCTGGCTCGGCGCTCGAAAAAACTCTTGCTGCAATCGAACAATTTCAAGATCTAAACGTAATTGCCCGCTTGCCCCCGATGGCGATTGCAAGACCGCTTTAAAGTCACCAGTTCGCTCTAAGGCATGACTCATCAAGGGCAGCAGCATGGCGGTCGGCGGTGCAGCCCATTGACTTAGGCTAAAGTATTCCAACTGAAATGCTAGGCGCACATAAGCAATTTGCTTGGTTTCAAAGCCAGCCGCCGCGCGCGGCATGCTTAAAATGATCGTGGGCGACTCGGGAATACGGTGCTTGTCGATGTCATTTTCCTGACGCTCTGACCGAACCGTATGTTGTGTACTTCCCAAGGAATACACCGAAATCTGATCGACCTTATTCGGAGTTAATAAGGAACAGCTGCTCAACAAACAGACTGAGCTAAGCCAAAAAAGGTAGCGCAAATAGAGCGTCTCGATTGATTGAAAAATCATAAAAGCTTTCATGGTTTTGCTTTTTCGCCCGGTCCCAAGGGCGCGGTCTGACGACCTCGTAATAGGCTCGCAGGATTGCGTGCAGTTTGATCACTCAGGTTCTTAAGGGACGTTGAGAGGACATTTAATTCCATTAATAAACGTTCCAATTCGGGCAACGTCTCATCAGTCAATTGCTTAATTCCGCCATCTAAGCCTTGCATGGCTTGCTTAGCACCAGTGCTGGCGAGTTTTGCTTCGTCGGCCATTTTTTGCACGGCATCGGAAGCACTGCTGATACGCGCCAATACCGGTTCGACTTGCGGTGCGATTCGAGCTGCCGTGTCTGCGGTCATCGCAGCAGAATGCATAAAGCGTTGCAGTTCATGACGCTGCTCCGCGAGCGTAGCCATGAACAATGAACTGTTGGCGAGAATCTTTGTCACTTCCAAACGATTTTCATCGCTGAACATCGCGTTAACGTTTGCGGAAGTACGATCCAAATTGGCCAATACGGTGGTCAAGACATTTTCTAATCGCGTACTGAGTGATGGTTTAGTGCCAATAATGGGGTAAGGATTATCGCCATGCACTTGCAGAAAAGCCGAAGCCGCAGTACTGCCACTCAGCTCGACATAAGCGATTCCTGTCAATCCCTGAGTCTTCAAAACTGCGACGGTGTCAACTTTGATCGGTGTTGACTTTTCAATGGCAAACAGCAAGACGACCTGTTCTGGTTGTGAAGGATTTAGTTGTATCGATTTGACCTTACCGACCGTCACACCAAGATACTTCACTGGCGCATCCATATTTAAACCGGCGACCGATTCATTCACTATCGCCAAATACATTTGAATTTCTTTTTTATGCCCAAAGCCAACTGCTAGCCACAGTATTCCCGCTAGCAATGCAACGCATAGCAGTAAGACGAAAGCACCCACTGCAGCGTAATTTACTTTCGTGTCCACTTTATTCCTTCAATGATTCAGCATGCAATGGTGGTTTTGGCTGCGCTTTACTTAAAGTTGTCGATGTTTCCGATTGCGTCTGCGCCGCCCTTGCACGTGTTCCGTCAAAATAGCTACGTACAATAGGATCCTGCATCGTTGCCAGCTCTTTCATAGAACCGACCGCAATCACATGTCCCTCACCAAGTACCGCGACCCTATCGGTGACCTGCCATAACAAATCGAGATCATGCGTAATGATGACAATGGTGGTATTAAACAAATCGTGCAGGGTATGAATCAAGCGATCAATTCCACTGGCACTATTGGGATCAAGCCCCGCCGTAGGCTCATCTAGAAACAAGAGTTCAGGGTCGAGTGCAATGGCACGCGCCATCGAGGCGCGCTTGAGCATGCCGCCGCTCAATTGCGCTGGAAACTGCATGCCGGTCTCGGGCTTCAAACCCACCATCTGCAACTTCCATGCGGCAAGCTCATCGATGACTGATTTCTCCAAATCCGTGTTTTCCGATAGCGGCAAAGCGATGTTGTCATGGATACTCAAGGTGCCAAATAGCCCGCCGTGCTGAAACATCACACCACAGCGTTGTCGCAAATCGAGCGCATCTTCCTCTGTAATGCCTCTCAGTTCTTTGTCGAGCATTTTGATGGTGCCCGCGTTTGCCTGATTCAACATGATCATCTCGCGCAGTAGACTTGATTTACCCGAACCGCTACCACCAACAATCGCAAAGATCTCACCCGCCCTGACGTCCAGATCCAAATTTTCATGCACCACATGATCACCAAAACGGGTACTGATGCCACGCATTTCAATCACATTTTTACTGGTAGAGCTTGGTGTATTTGCCTGCAAAGGTAGTGATGTCGCAGTCATATCAAAGATCAATCAAGCTAAGTACGATAGAAAACAAGGCATCGAAAATGATGATGATAAAGATCGATTGCACCACACTGCGCGTGGTCTGCTGTCCTACACTATCCGCATTAGCCTTGGTTTGAAATCCTTGAAAGCAGCCTATCGTTGCAATCACCAGCGCAAACACCACGGCTTTACCCACGCCTATCAAAAACGAAGCCAGCTGCACTTCGTGACCAAAGCGCAAAATAAACTCAGGAAAATCAACCGCTAACTGCGAGCGCGCCATCACCATGCCACCCAACACGCCAGCGATATCAGAAAAGACCGTCACCAAAGGCAAGGCCACTAGCAATCCAATTATTTTGGGTAGTACCAAAAGCTCTATTGGTAGGATGCCTATCGTTCGCATCGCATCAATCTCCTCATTCACCACCATGCTACCGATTTGCGCGGCGTAGGCTGATCCAGAACGCCCTGCGACGATAATTGC
>JAYVHZ010000538.1:0-3530 GCA_043770645.1 Undibacterium sp.
TTTAGGTTTCAAAGCCGCTCCAAAAAGCAGCCATCATCTCAAAATGGTGTATCAGTTTTCAATCGCTGCTCTGTATCAGTTTACAACCGCTGCTGACACCTTCTTTATCAACATAAAATCGACCGTATGCAAAATGTCCGTTACCAATGTCATCTAAGCCAAAACTACCGACTGGCACAGGATTGTACGGATCTCTGCAGTCAAAGACTGTACACGAGTTATTCATTAGAATTCCTGGTCTAGTACAGGTAAATTAACGACTCGTCGATGCTCTGGCGTATCAGGTTTACTGAGAACAAGTTCAACATCTGCAAGCTCATTGAGTGCTTCAAGGACGCTCAGTAATACGCCAATAGAAACTCCCAAGTCACCACGTTCTAACCGTCCAAGTGTTGTTCGGTGGATACGACAGATGCGCTCCAAGTCAGCAAGACTTAATTTCTTTGCCTTTCGCGCTCGACGAAGCCGCTCCCCTAAACGCTGTGCGCCCTCGGTCACTGAGTTAGATGAAAAATGTAGTTTTTGTCGCATATATACAATTTTTTTATAAATTAGATGTATATACGCATTCTATTCTGGTTTTCAGTATATCTACAATAGTTGAAATATCAAGAATTAGCTTTAATGATGCGTATATGCATCAAAAATAAATTAATGATGCATATAAACATTAAAATAATCAATCCACAAATCTATTTGTGTACTCGCGAAATTAATCCACTTCAATGAACGCGCTTTCGGCTAACCATAACGATGCCAGCATTGCAGGGCAGGCTAGACGAAATCGACGTCGAAGCGGGCAACAGTCTGACCAGATCGGGATCATTACACTTTAATTCAAAGTGTTAACCACTGTTAATATTTTGTATTATTGTTGTCCCAGAACATTACAAAATACTGACGGCGGAATTTCAACTTAAGCTACATATTTAGCGACATAAAAATAAGGGCCGCATATTCCATATGCGGCCCTTACAAAATCAATTTTTACATTGTTTCTACGACTTGCCAAGTTGTTGGCCTCTTAGCTCCGCCTATAACAGTTAGATTCATGACTACCCCCTTTCCGTCAATTATTTTTGAATTTGAAAGTTCGGCTAATATAGCTCCCGGCGCTATTTCAATATAAAAGTGACTGATAAAATTACCTGTCTTACCGACTTGCTGAATGACAGGAAAGAGTCGATGAATCACAACTCGAACCCGCTCACTTTGCAAACTTCCATCAAATAATTTTGGTAATAAATTTACCGGATTTACAGCCAATTGACGTTCAATACTGGCTACGTCTTGCTCCATTAATCCTGCCTCTACTTTTTTGAGTTCGTTAACAAGCCTAGATTTCTCGGTGGCAGCATCCTTATAACTTTTTATTAGAATTGGGTCATCCACTTCCGCACCACCCAATAAAGCAAGATATCTCGATATCGCTCGCTCCTTCATAGAAATTTCTCTTTTGAGCTCTACGATTCTTGCAGAATGACCGCCTTCTAAACGTCGCCTCAATCTATTTCTGAACTCTTGAATTACTTCGCCAGAAAACAGTTTCTCCATTGCATACAGCAATACCTGCTTAACTCCGTTGACCGATGAATAGTAAGCGCGACGATTCTCCACACCAACCTGCCGTGCTTGTGCACATTGAGCACAATAGACTGAGGGCGTAGATCCGCCGATCGAGACCGTCAAAGTTGCGTCGCACGTACCGCATTTAACAATACCGGCAAATATACTCTTACCTCCTCCACGAATAATTCGATTTGAAGAAGGCTTATTACAATCGTGCCAAACCTCATCAGACACAATACGCAATGCTGGCCGTTGATACTCGATTGGGCTCAACTCTTTTTTCCTCTTCTTTGCTTTAGCTTTTGCAAAAGCACTACCATGCCAAATAAAAACACCGCGATAAATAGCGTTATTCAAAAGTTGGCGAACTGTCGCGGCTCTCCAATATCTTGGTGTGTTGGATTTTCTAGATGGACGTGGTGAAACTATCCCGCGCTCATTTAACGAAAGTGCAATAGCAGCGAAAGCACTACCGTTTCGTCTCCTAACAAATATATCCTCAACTAACTTTGCTTCTGCTTCATGTATTACCCATGCAGTTCCTTTATCATTTTCATCTCTTTGCAATCGATATCCGAAGGGCGGCGCTGCTATCATAAATCCGCGTTCCAATTGGCCAATCATAGCCCTTATCACGCGATGAGCTGTTTCACGAGTAGCGTGTGATGCCATTAGTCCTCTAAAACCAAAATTTAGTTGCCAGCCGGGTACTATTGAATCAACCCCGTCCGTCGAGACGAATCGAACATTAGTTTTCTCTATACGAGATTGCAATTGTGCGATTTCTAAATGATTTCTCGCAAGACGAGAAACTTCGTCAACGACGACACTGTCAAATTTTCCAGATTCCCAAGCCAACAATAAATTTTGATAACCGAATCGCTTGAAAATATCTGCTTCTTCGCCAGTCAATGCTGAATCAGAATAAATATTCTCATCAAGCACTTCAAACCCTAATGCTGATGCTTTTTCCTTGGCTCGACGAACTTGATCGTCGATTGATGTTGCGCGTTGTTCGTCAGTCGAATATCTCGCGTAAATTGCTGCTCGTTGCACATAACACCTTCCGTATTTTTTAGTTGTTCATTAATTGCAAGCTCGACTAAAAGTTCTAGCAAGTCATGCACATGATTTAAGTTATTCATAAATTTCCTTATTTTTTCTATTTCTATGGCCTCGTTGTGATTACTCACAATATGTATAGCAACATCGTTTTTTTTCTTAAGGTAGGCCTGCAGACTATGTTGGCAGGGCTTTGATTTCTGAATAATGGATTTGGAAATCGAAGCACATCTTAATCACACAGTTCCTGTCTTTGACCTGTGAAAATATCCAGAAAAGGTACTTAACAATGAAATTGAATCCAAACATCGCTATATATCTGACATCTTCAAAAATAATTCCTGATCAAAACCACTTACAGTTTGACTAAGCAAACCAATAAATGAATTCGATTTCAAATCGAAGATTGCGACTTAATAATCCATGTCCAAGACAATTAATTTTTACCATGAACAGGCAACCGCTTTAGACAAGCAATACAACACGATTAATTTTCAAACTGTGCATGCAAGTTGGAAAAATTGGTGGCCTGAAAATCCTTGCTCAGTTCTCGATATCGGCGCAGGCAATGGTCGAGATGCGCAATGGTTTGCTCAGCTAGGATGTGATGTTGTTGCTGTTGAACCAGCTGATGCGTTGCGATCATTAGGACAAAACCAAACATCGAATAAGATCCATTGGCTCGATGACCAACTACCCGAACTACACAAAGTGTTTGAATTAGGTGTGCGATTTGATGTCATTTTGCTGAGCGCAATTTGGATGCATATTCCTATCAGCGAGCGTGAACGATGTTTTCGAAAACTATGCAATCTGCTTTCGCCGAATGGCATCCTTGTTATTAGCCTTCGATTTGGTGATTTTAAAGACGGTAGAACGTCATTTCCTGTTTCTGCCGA
>JAYVHZ010000539.1:0-9564 GCA_043770645.1 Undibacterium sp.
CGACCACTAGCCGTGCTTGTAGGCGTAAATGCTGTGGCAAAATCACTTCTTGCATCGTTGGAATACGTTGTGGCGTAGGAATCTGGCGCCGTAAATGTAGAAAAACAAGAAAGGGAATAATTTTCCCCAACATCGCATTGACCGGAAAAACCGCCCCGCCCACTAGTCCGAGTACACCTATCCACCAAGGTGAAGCATCGATAAAGAACGTCGGCAAGTAGTCGTGAGGAACCGCCAACATCAAATACAACAAGGCACTTGAAAACCAACTTAAGGCGCAAGCGACCCAGAGCGTCCACGCAGGATCGAAACGCCGCTTTGCTTTCATCACATTTTTACAGGCAAAGGCTGCTAAACACATCACCACCAAAGCGAGCAAGATTGTCCAATACGGTGTCCCATCTTGCGAATCAAAAAGCGTCATTAACATCAACAGTAGCCACAACACGACAGGAACTGATTGATGCCATCTGGCAGCTGGTTTGGGACTCTGCCAAAACATGGGAACGACGGTCGAGGCAATACCAGAAACCAACGCAGCCACCCAGCCCAGCCCTGCCCATGCCACATGTCGTGTTAGTACAGCAGTCAGATTGATTTCCCACGCGCCAGCAAATCCGCCGGCCAATGCCACACCCAATCCGAGCACCATAAGAAGAGGCAAGGCAATCCAACGCAAGGTCAACAGACTTGCATCGTGATGAGCCGGAAGAACCATGCGCCACGCTGCTAAGGCGAGCGCACAAACGACGGCACCGTATATGAGACTCGCCATCAACATCGCTAGAATAAACGCTATGCGATTTCCATACAAAAAACCCACCGTAAGCGCTAGCGATACACAAAAGGAGGCAAGCGCCACAAACGGGCTGATCTTTTTTGCGCCAGGCACAGCTTGCCCAGCGACCACGGGGAATAGTTGAAACAACGCGCCGATCATGATCGGTGCCAACATCCCCAATGCCAGCACATGGGTAACCGCCAACACCAAGGGAGCAAAGCGACTCGGCACACCTTCAGCAGGGCCAAATGCAAGAAGAAGCCCTACGACAGCCCCTATCCATGGTGCGGGAAGTAGGCAACCAAAAATAGTCGCTGGCGACGGCGCCAGCTCGTAGCTGAGAATTTTATTAGCCACAACAAGACATAGAGGCTATGTCACTGCTTTTGCGTTTGTACTCTCACCTGTGCCTGCACATGAGCATGCGCCACCGCAGCCTCCCATCCCTAACACTGACATCAAATGAGGAATGCTACCGCCGCACATAGGGTAGAGAATATTTTCTTCCTTCACATTGTGCTGCTGTATCAACACGTTGAGAGTATCGATCGTCGCTAAAGCTGCGGCTATCTCTTTGTCATCGATCTGCGCCATGACCTGATCACGCAGTTGGCGTATCTCTGCATGTTCGCCGCGCATCACCATCGTCGGTCCATTTGTCATGCCTGTGGCTTTTTCGAAGGCCGGAAATAGGAGCTCCTCCTCAAGATGGAAGTGATGTTCTAACTGCTCATCAAACAGGCGAAAATTCCTACCGGCAGACGCCATATCAGCTTTATGCAAAGCTGCTTCTACGCGGTTCAATTGATCGTCGCATTCCACATGCTGCTTTACCAAATTCATCATTGCTTGAGACATTTTCATCACACTTTCTAATTTATTGCACCAAAGGCGTATCCGCCCCTTCAAGTTCAATGCCGCTAATCTTGGCTTGCCCCACCATCAGTTGCAAATACTGACGCATGGCGTGATCGTGACTAGCTCTTTGCATGGCATCAGCGATCTTGCTTTCTACCTGTTCGAACGGTAGTAATTTCCCCGCCAGTTTTCGACCTAACTGCACGATATGCAGACCAAATCGCGTCTCCACCAAACGTGGCACTATTTTGTGTTCCTCCGCATTGAAAATCACTTTCTCAAATTCGGGAACGGTGTCGCCGCGTGTCAGTTGCCCTAGATTGCCACCAACTTCACTGGACGGACAATTCGAATTGGCCTTCGCCATCGCAGCAAAATTAGCTGGATTGTCCAGTAAGTCTTGCAACACGATTTCTGCATGTTTGCGCAAGTTATCTAAATCTAATGCCGGCGTGACTTGAAACAAAATGTGATTTGCCTCGACCAGTTCGCCCACCGTAAAGCGTTGTGGATGTGCTTGATAGTGACGCAGACATTCTTCGGAGCTCGGCTTAGGCACAACCACTTCGCGTACCAATAAGGCTTCAATCTTGTCTTCATCATTGCCAGCCAAACCGAATTCATTTGCCTTATCCAGCAAAACCCGGCGCAAGACCAAAGCGGTCATCGCACTTTTCATCGCATCAGCAGCACCTTGATGCTCAGGCAGTTCTTTTTCCATCTCAGCATCGCTGAGTTCGTAACCGTTAACTATGACGGGCATGATTGCCTCCTTTAGAGATTCATTCGCCGCAGAGGCGCAGAGTACGCAGAGATATAGCTTACATTCTCTGCGTACTCTGCGACGCAGCGATTCTATTCGACAGCGCGGGTTTCACCCGTCCTACATTGCTATCACAATTTATTCGTCGCAAAGACGTAATGAGTACAGAACAAAATGTAGAAGTAAGGCATTTCTCTGCGTACTCTGCGCCTCTGCGGTTCAAAGTTTTATCGTGGGCGCACCAACTGCCATGCACGGCTCAAGTAACCAACCGATGCAAAGCCACTCCACACATGCACCAGGCGTGTGAATGGGAAGATCACGAACAAGCTCAAGCCCATAAACAAGTGTGCCTTAAACAAGAACGGTGCTGTCACGATGTAGCTGGCGGCATCGCCTTTAAAAGTGACGATATGCTGCGCCCATGTCATCAACAACACCATCATGTGTCCGTCTCTGTGTTCCATAGATTCAAAGATGGTAGACAAGCCCAAGGCCAAGGTAATAAAAATCCATAACAACAAGACTTTATCTCCCGTTTTTGTCACTGCTGAAATACGTGCATCAGTGAAGCGCCTATGCATCAAGATCAGCAAACCGACCATACACAAAGTACCAAACACGCCACCCATAACGATCGCGATCATTTGTTTAAAGCCATGGGAAATACCTAGGGTATCCCACACAATCACTGGTGTCAGCAAGCCAACCATGTGCCCGAAGAACAAACCGAGTACGCCGATGTGGAACAAAATATTGCCAACACGCAGATTACCTGCATGCAGCATTTGCGAAGAATCACTCTTCCATGTGTATTGCTCGCGCTCAAAGCGAGCCAAGCTGCCGAACAAGAAAATCGCCAAGGCGATGTAGGGGTAAATCCCATATAAAAATTGATGTAAGTAGTCCATCACTGACTCCCAAAAGGTTTAATTTGCAGCTGCTTGATTTGCAGCATTGGGTTGACGTGGATAAAAATTAATCGCTTGCGCACCGCCAGATGCCCCGCTAGATGAACACGACAAACCCGGCTTCAATAACGGTTCAACACCATCCGCACCCGGACCAAATGTTTCCATCGCATCGTCCATATCCCGCACTGGTGGTTCGCCCTGCTCTTGTGGAACCACGTCGGTGAACGAAGTCAGCAATAAAAACGCATTCGCATACGGGCTATCTTTACGTTGCAGACGGATACCGATTGCGGCCAATACGTGAATCGCTTCACCGAGTAATTTCTCTGCGGTTTCCGCATCGACCAAGCTTAAAAACTCTAAGAACAGCGGCACATAATCAGGCAGCTCGCTAGCTTCAGGTTCAAAACCATAGCGACGATATTCTGAAATTAAATCCACCATCGCCTGACCACGATCACGGCTTTCACCATGGATATGTTCGAACAAATGCAGGGCAACCGAAGGGGTGCGATCAAACGTGCCAACATAGTTTTCTTGCACGCTGATCAGACTATTTTCTTGCAAATAGTTGAGTAAGGGCTGTACTGCTTCCAAAACTTCTGGATCTCCCGCTAACTCAGTACGAATCTCTGGCAAAGCAGCGATCAGATCTGGCTGCGGGTAACTGAGTAATGCGGATAAAATGCGATAAATTTGCATACGATTTCCTTTATTCTTTGTGGCTGGTTTGTAGGGCGGGTGCAAGCCGCGCGGTTTTTGATGCCTTGTACGGCGCGGGTTGCACCCGCCCTACATTTTTAAAATCTTTGCCGCAGAGGCGCAGAGTACGCAGAATGATTAATCGAATGATTTTGAACTTATCTGCTTTTCTCTGCGCCCTCTGCGCCTCTGCGGCGAAAGCTTTTGATCTTTACTCCGTAGTCGACAACTTTTTCCGCGACTTCGGCATATCCACAAAAATCACACTACCCTGCGGCTTCTTGCCAAACAGCGCAGTATCCGAAGTACCGCCCGAGCAACCGTTTCCAAACGTAAATCCGCAACTACCTTTTTCGTTGAAGCTGTCTTCCACCATTTCTTTGTGTGAAGAAGGAATCACGAAACGGTCTTCATAATTCGCAATCGCCATGGTTTGATACATGTCTTCGACTTGCGCTGCGGTCAATCCAACTTGTTTCAAAACCTCGTGATCAAGTTCGCCATGTACGACTTCAGAACGCTTGTAGGCACGCATTGCTAGCATTCTTTCGAGTGCTTTCAAAACTGGTTCTTCTTTACCTGCCGTCAAAAGATTGGCCAAATAGCGCACAGGAATTCGCAAAGATTTCACATCAGGAATAATGCCGTTCATGCCCATGTGGCCTGCTTCTGCTGCCTTTTGAATTGGAGACAGAGGTGGTACATACCAAACCATAGGCAAGGTGCGATACTCTGGATGCAATGGGAAGGCAATCTTCCACTCCATCGCCATTTTGTACACTGGCGATTTTTGAGCAGAGTCTATCCAGCTCTCTGGAATACCATGCTTCCGTGCTTCGGCGATGACTTCTGGATCATGCGGATCTAAGAAACAATCTAACTGTGCCTGATACAAATTTTGTTCATTCGGTGTGGATGCGGCTGCCTCGATTTTATCTGCGTCATATAACAAGACACCGAGGTAACGGATACGACCTACGCAAGTTTCGGAACAGACAGTTGGCTGACCAGCTTCGATACGTGGATAGCAGAAAGTGCATTTCTCCGCTTTGCCTGAACTCCAGTTGTAGTAAATCTTTTTGTAAGGGCAACCAGAGATACACATACGCCAACCACGGCACTTGTCTTGATCGACCAAGACGATACCGTCATCCTCGCGTTTGTAGATCGAGCCGGATGGGCAAGATGCCACGCAGGCCGGATTCAAGCAGTGTTCGCATAAACGTGGCAAGTACATCATGAAAGTCGATTCGAAAGTGCTGTACATTTCTTTTTGTACGCCCTCGAACAACTGGTCACGACTGCGTGAGCTAAATTCACCGCCTAAGTCATCTTCCCAGTTCGGACCCCAGACGATCTTGTCCATTTTTTTGCCAGTGATGACAGAGATAGGACGAGCCGTCGGTGGCGTCTGTGACAAGGGCGCGTTTTGCAAGCGCTCGTAGTCAAAGGTAAATGGCTCGTAGTAATCGTCAATGGAAGGCAAATTTGGATTGGCAAAAATATTCGCCAAGATACGTAATTTGCCGCCTTGTTTCGGCTCTAATTTACCAGCCTCATTACGATTCCAGCCGCCCTTCCACTTGGCCTGATTCTCCCATTCTTTAGGATAACCAATACCCGGCTTGGTTTCGACGTTGTTGAACCACGCATACTCAACGCCATCACGACTAGTCCAGACGTTTTTACAGGTCACGGAACAGGTGTGGCAACCGATACATTTATCCAGGTTCAACACCATGCCTACTTGTGCGCGAATTTTCATGATGTTGCCTCCTCTGCATTTTCGTCCAGCTTACCCTCTAACCAATCCACTTTTTTCATCTTACGCAAGACGATAAATTCATCGCGGTTACTACCGACCGTGCCGTAATAATTGAAGCCATACGCTAACTGCGCATAACCACCAATCATGTGCGTCGGTTTTAATACCGCACGGGTAACCGAGTTATGAATACCGCCGCGCTTACCAGACAGTTCTGCACCCGGTGTATTGATAATTTTTTCTTGAGCGTGATACATCAGACACATGCCTTTAGGTACACGTTGACTGACTACCACACGCGCTGTCAAAGTACCGTTGCTGTTGAATACTTCGACCCAATCGTTATCGACCAGACCAGCTTCTTTCGCTTCGATCTCTGAGACCCACACGTGTGGACCACCACGACTCAAAGTCAACATCCGCAAGTTGTCAGAATAGGTTGAGTGAATGCCCCACTTCTGATGCGGTGTGATGAAGTTAAGCACGATCTCTTTCTCACCGTTCGGATGCTTGTTGAGCATTGGCGCTACAGTCTTGGTATCAATCGCTGGTTTGTAGACGCACAGGCCTTCACCGAAATCGAGCATCCAGCGGTGATCCTGGTAGAACTGTTGACGACCAGTGAGTGTGCGCCATGGGATCAATTCATGCACATTGGTGTAACCGGCGTTGTAGCTGACTTCTTCTGACTCCAAACCAGACCAAGTTGGTGCAGAAATAATCTTACGTGGTTGTGCCTGTACATCACGGAAACGGATCTTGTCATGCTCACGACCTACTGCCAGATGGGTATGATCGCGACCGGTAATTTTGCCCAATGCTTCCCAAGCTTTGACCGAGACATGACCATTGGTTTCTGGTGCAAACGTCAAAATCATTTCGCAGGCATCAATCGCGGTTTCTAAGCGTGGACGACCTTTGGAGACGCCTTCTTCAGTCACCACCTTAGTGATGCCACCGATTTCATGTACTTCATGTTCGGTGTTCCAGTTGATCCCTTTACCGCCGTTACCAAGCTTGTCTAACAAAGGTCCAATCGAGGTGAATTTTTTGTAGATCTCTTTGTAGTTACGTTCTACGACAACGAAGTTTGGCGCAGTCTTACCTGGGATCAAATCGCACTCGCCTTTTTTCCAATCTTTAGGCTCAAACGCTTGACCGAGTTCGCCCGGTGTATCGTGCATCAAAGGTTGCAAGACGATGTCTTTGCGTGTACCTAGATAATCACCAGCGATTTCGGTAAATTTCTTCGCGATGCCTTTATAGATTTCCCAATCGGTTTTACTTTCCCACAAAGGCTGCACAGCTTCACTCAATGGATGAATGAAAGGATGCATATCCGAGGTATTCAAATCATCTTTTTCATACCATGTTGCAGTCGGCAAGACGATGTCGCCATACAAACAAGTGGTACTCATACGGAAATCAAGCACCGTCAACAAATCCAATTTACCTTCAGCAGCTTCTTCACGGAATTTCACTTCCGATGGTTTCACGGCATCATCAGGATCATCAAACAGCGCATTTTGTGTGCCGAGTAAATACTTCAAGAAATATTCATGACCTTTACCTGAACTACCGAGAATATTCGACCGCCATACAAACATATTGCGTGGGAAATTCTTAGGATTATCTGGGTCGTCGCAACTCATATTCACGGCGCCAGATTTCAAACTTTGCTTCAGATATTCTGCAGGTTCTAAACCTGCGGCTGCCGCTGCATCGCAGACGTCGAGCGGATTCGTTTCTAACTGCGGTGCCGATGGCAACCACCCGAGACGCTCCGACTTGGCATTCAGATCGATCATACTCATGTGGCTGACTTTGGATTTGTCCGCAGTCGGCGCGAGAATTTCATCGACATGCAGTTTCTCGTGACGCCACTGACTAGTGTGCGCATAGAAGAAACTGGTGCCGTTCATTTGACGTGGTGGACGTGTCCAGTCAGTCGCAAACGCAAGTGGTGCCCAGCCAAATTGTGGACGCAGTTTTTCTTGACCCACGTAATGCGCCCAACCACCACCCGATTGACCTACGCAACCGCACATCATGAGCATATTGATAATGCCACGATAAATCATATCGTTGTGGTACCAGTGATTCAACGCCGCACCGACGATGACCATGCTCTTACCATGAGTGTCGTGTGCATTTTGCGCGAATTCACGAGCAACCTGAATCACCAAGTCACGCTTCACGCTAGTGTGTTTTTCTTGCCATGCGGGTGTGTATGGAATGTCGTCGTCATACGAATGCGCGACTGCACCGCCAAGACCCTGATCCACACCATAGTTGGCCATCGAGAGGTCATACACGGTCGCGACTAAAATTTCAGAACCATCTGCCAATTGCACTTTGCGTGCTGGCACATTGCGCATCACCATATCATTGGCATCAGCACCACCGAAGTAACTAAAGCCTACGCTCACCACTTGATCATGCTTCGCTACCAAACTCAATTGCGGATCGATCTCGCGACCTGAGCCACCGTCTTTTGGTTCCAGATTCCAGCGACCTACTTTTTCGCCATCATTAACTTTGCCTTCGCCCCAGCGATAACCGATAGAGCCATTCGGTGCGACGATCTCATCTGTCGTTGCATCAATCGCCAGTGTCTTCCAATCGCCGTTGTTCGCTTCATCCAAGCCGCCAGGCAATTGCGATGCGCGCAGCATTTGATCCGGTACGAAGCAGCCATTACGCTCAACCAAACGCACCAACATCGGCATGTCGGTGTATTGTTTAACGTAGCTGCGGAAATAATCAGATTTGCCTTCGAGATGGAATTCTTTCAGAATCACATGACCCATAGCCATCGCCAAAGCCGCGTCCGTACCTTGCTTAGGCGCCATCCAGATATCACCAAACTTCACCATCTCACCGAAGTCAGATGAGACAGCGACCGTCTTAGTCCCTTTGTAGCGAACTTCAGTGTAGAAGTGGGCATCCGGTGTACGTGTTTGCGGTACGTTAGAGCCCCACACCATCAGGTAAGTGGAGTTATACCAATCCGCAGATTCTGGTACGTCGGTCTGCTCACCCCATACTTGCGGGCTAGCTGGTGGCAAATCGCAATACCAATCATAGAAAGACAAACAGACGCCACCGATCAAGCTCAGATAACGCGAACCAGCGGCGTAAGACACCATGGACATTGCTGGAATTGGCGAGAACCCGACCACACGATCCGGACCAAATTTTTTCACCGTGAAAGCATTGGCAGCAGCGATGATTTCTTGCGCCGTATCCCAATCCGCACGCACAAAGCCACCAAGGCCACGCACTGATTTATAACGTTTCGCCTTCACTGGATCTTGGCTGATGGATTCCCAAGCTTGAATTGGTCCCATCGTCTTACGCGCCTCTTGCCACATCTCCATCAAGCGACCACGAATCATCGGGTATTTAACGCGCTGCGCAGAGTACACATACCAGCTATACGAAGCACCACGCGGGCAACCACGTGGTTCATGATTCGGCAAATCAGGGCGAGTACGTGGGTAATCGGTTTGCTGGGTTTCCCAGGTAATCAAACCGTTCTTGACATACACCTTCCAAGAACAAGAACCGGTGCAGTTCACCCCATGCGTAGACCGCACGATCTTGTCATGCTGCCAGCGGCTGCGATACGCATTCTCCCACTGTCTATCCTCATCCACCACCACACCATGTCCGTCAGAAAAGGTGGATTTCACCTTAGACATGAACTTCAATCTATCCAGAAAATGACTCATCTCAAGCTCCTTAATATGTGAGCGGTGAACCTGATGTTCACGCCACT
>JAYVHZ010000540.1:0-2584 GCA_043770645.1 Undibacterium sp.
TCGGTAATCCAGTGCGTGATAAGGTGTATTCGACGCCTTGAAATCGGTTCTCGGTGCGACTAGCAAATTGTGCCGCCAAGTGTCGTTGATCTGCAGTTAAAACATTGATCACATAGTGGGAATTGTTCGTAAATATTGGCATGCTTTGGGCACGATCACCTAGGCTCCATAAGACCAACGGAGGATCTAGCGACACCGAATTGAACGAACTCGCGGTCAAGCCCAAAAAGGAACCATCTTCAAGGCGCGTCGTAATGACCGTAATACCCGTGGCAAATTGCGACAAGGCATTGCGGAAGTGGCGGCTATCAAAATCAGGGGGGAGTGCGGTGCTGGTCGGCGTTAGCATGGGGTTTCCAGAATCAATTTTCGCCATTATCCCAGATTTTTCTTAAAACAAGATTTTCATTAGGATTTGCGATGATGAAGTATGTACTTTCTAAGTCAGCTTCTTGCGCGATGTTGTTACATCGACGGAGCTAATCGTGCGCTATTGGCAACGAAGAGTGGTAAAAAATGGTCGAGAACGTGCTGTTGGCCAGTGGTACGGAAAATGTGTACTTGAACTCGTCCAATTGAGCTTGATAAGTTAAATGCATCGCAATGTAAATAGGCTTGACACTCTCGGTGCGCCAAAGCGCGAAGAAAATATCTGCCTGTGTTAAACTGTCGCCCTTATCGCTGGCTGAATGATTTTGTAACTAATTGATTTTTAAGAATATTTAATTGGGCCTTGTCATGCTAAATAGTAAAATATTACGACTTCTTGCGTTGTTGTCGATTGTGATGACTTGCTTGTTAATGTTCGACGTCAATGCCAAGCAGGTCGAGCGTAGATTTCCTGAGGAAATTAAGCGTGGTAAGTTAACCACGACCGCGTTGGCTGAGCTGGTGATCGACGGCAAGCGAAGAGTGGATTCACCCGCGTTACGTGTCTATAACGAGGACAACGGTATCGTGACACTTGCCAGTGTCGATGTGCGCAATGTCGTGATCTATTATGTCGAAAATGAGATTCGTGAAATCGTAAGAATTTGGATCTTGACACCTGAAGAAGTACGGCAAGGCCTTCCCAAGAAAAACTGAGTCATCTCAGTTCATAGTTTACGTTTGTTGTTTGTATTTATTGTTTAATAGTAGGAAGAATCTAGTTCCATGCAGAAGAAAGTATTCATCAAAACCTTTGGTTGCCAAATGAACGAGTATGACTCGGACAAAATGCAAGACGTGCTCGCAGCCACTGATGGCATGATCAAAACGGATAATCCGGAAGATGCCGATGTGATCTTGCTCAACACTTGCAGTGTGCGTGAGAAGGCGTCGGAGAAAGTGTTTTCCGACCTCGGCCGTCTGCGTGAATTGAAAAAAACCAAACCAGATTTGTTGATCGGTGTTGGTGGTTGTGTCGCTTCGCAAGAAGGTGAAGCCATCATCCGTCGGGCACCTTATGTTGATGTGGTCTTTGGCCCGCAAACTTTGCATCGCTTGCCGCAATTGATTAAAGACCGCCGTGATTCAGGTCGTTCGCAAGTCGATATCAGTTTCCCTGAAATTGAAAAGTTTGATCACTTACCACCAGCTAAAGTCGATGGCTCAACTGCTTTCGTTTCCATTATGGAAGGCTGCTCTAAGTATTGCAGTTATTGCGTGGTGCCTTATACGCGTGGCGAAGAAGTTTCACGCCCATTCAACGATGTCCTTGTAGAAGTTGCTGGTTTGGCTGAGCAAGGCATCAAAGAAATTAGTTTGTTGGGACAAAACGTCAACGCCTATCGCGGCTTGATGGATGATGGCGAAATCGCTGATTTTGCATTGTTATTGGAATATATTGCCGAGTTTCCGCAAATCGAACGTATTCGTTTTGTGACTAGCCACCCTAAAGAATTTAATCAGCGTTTGATCGATGCCTATGCAAGAATTCCGAAGATAGTTGATCACGTGTATCTGCCAGCGCAACATGGTTCTGATCGTATTTTGGCGGCGATGAAGCGCGGCTATACTTCATTAGAATACAAATCGGTGATTCGGAAATTGAGGGCAGTGCGTCCGAATATGCATATCTCCTCCGATTTTATCGTTGGCTTCCCGGGTGAAACGGATGAAGATTTTGATGCACTGATGAAGCTGATTAACGACGTGGAATTTGACAATAGTTTCAGCTTTATTTTCAGCGCCCGTCCTGGTACGCCAGCGGCGAGTTTGGAAGATACGACACCTGCGCCGCTGAAACTCAAACGCCTGCAATTTTTGCAGTCTGTGATTGATGCGAATACCAAGAAATACAGTAATGCGATGATAGGAACGATTCAGCGTATTTTGGTTGAAGGTCCGTCAGTCAAAGATCCGAATGAATTACAAGGTCGTACCGAGAATAATCGCGTAGTGAATTTCCCCGGTGGTAAGGAATTGATAGGTACTTTGGTGAATACACGCGTTACCGAGTCCTATAACTATTCTTTGCGCGGTGAACTAGTCGATTAATTTTGCTGTGGTATAAAAGTAGGGCGGGTGCAACCCGCGCCGCACATAGGCCGATCTCGCGTGCACGACGTTCTGGCGGCGCGGGTTGCACCCGCCCTACGAT
>JAYVHZ010000541.1:0-16221 GCA_043770645.1 Undibacterium sp.
TGAAATCGAAGTCAACTAAGCCAGAAAGATAATTGAGGTTACCCTTTAGACAAGGGAAAGCAGGAATTAGATTAAGTTAAATCAGTTATGCAAGGTCAGGATAAAAGGGGTCGCCCATTAGCCCCCGGTAGTCAAGTAGTCGAACCAAATACTCGCAAAAAAATGCGTTTAGTTTTCTGCACTATCACACGCCTGTTTCAAAATGTTATCGTGCCTTTTGCTTCGCCGTGTGGTTGCGTTTGAATCGCACCAGTCACCCATGTGGTTCTAGCGAAAATGATGTTGCTGTTTTCGCCCAAGAAGCACCGCTACTCCAGAAGCATCTCAGTGCCGCTTTGCGTCCAAGGCTTACGAGCAATGAGTACAGTCTTGTGGCGCCAAAGCAGAAGATTCAACATATGTATTCCGGCGCTACGATTGCGCTTTACCGTGTTGGCAATACCAACTGGCGAGACTCGCAGTAACTTCAACATTTTTCACTTGTCCAAATCGTTTCAGTTGTAACAGTAAATTGTCTCTTGAGTTTGTTCTGACCCAGTGATCATGACGTATTTCTTGACGGACGAGACAGTATCTAACGTGCTTCATCATAGCGTTTCACTTTTACAGTAGACAGTAAACGATTGGCAAAGGACTCTGCTCTTGGACGCCAATCACTTTTTGTCAAACCGGGACGATCGCTATTATCAACTAGCTGAAGTTCAATCTTCACAGCATTATCCTCATCTAATAGAAAATAGAAAAAACGCTTCTCGTTTTCTCTCGTCCAGACGGTGACGTTTTGTTGGATGCAAGTTACTCCGTTCAACTCTGACATAAAAGGTTCATTCCACAGTTCACGGAACTCTGAATTTGAAGTATTCTCTTGTGCCTTTACATTTTGTTCGCGCTGAACCAGAAGAATTGTCTGAAACAGTGATTCCCAATTCGTCCAGGGGTCTTCCCTTGACTTTCTCTTATAAACGTCAAGATCAAGGCCAACACGACCAAAAACACCTTGCCAAAAATAGCCCGTATAAGGGAAATCCAATAGTAAAAAAGTGGGATTTTTTTCAGTAACGCTGTGCTTTCCATACTTCACATGATCAACAAAATCACCAAACTGTGGATAAGCAAGCGTCACGTCAATATGGTTTTTCGCACCTTGTATCCGTATGGTGCGCTCAACAAAGCCTTCTTCTTTTGGCCCATTGGGATGAGCCTGACTCGCAAAGAGCGGCATAGTAATTACTAGAGAAATAATCGAAAAACATAATTGTAGATAAGAGCGCATTGTGACTCATTTCACATAGGGATAAGCATGGGCAATCGAAAGAGAATCGGGGCTCAGCTGAAATTAAATTTTTTCTATTTGAACCGTGCGCAAAAAAACGCCTCTTCAAACCTTACTCGCTACCATTCGACGTACTGTTGGACCAAGCCGCTACGCGTAGAAAAGCGATCACATTACGACTCCGCTATCAAAATTAAAATTCGTTCCACCTCAATGTGAAGCGTGAAACACAACATAAGGAATGAATATCAAACCAATTCTCGTCGAGAAGCCTAGAACAAACTACAGGTCTATAACGCCATCACACACAAACGGAAATCAGGGTCTTCAGGATAAGGTCTGACATCAAAATGTAAGCTGCGCATCAGCCTTAGCATGTTGGTGTTATTGGTTAAAACCAAACCTTCGATGTACGCCAAACCACGACTGCGAGCCACGTCGATAATCGATTGCATTAATCGTGTACCTAAACCCTGACCAGCAAAATCATCCGCGATCAATAATGAAAATTCGCAGGTACTTTTATCGGGATTGGTGACATAGCGTGACACGCCAATGATGCGCTCGATCTCTTGAAAACTGCCATCCGGCTGTGGATCACGTTCGCTATAAACCGCCACCAAGGCCATCTCACGGTCATAGTCAATCAAGGTGAATTTCGCCAACATACGATCCGACAACTCGCGCATCGACGACACGAAGCGGAAGTATCGACTCTCGGGGGACAGACGACGCACCAAGTCTTGCAGCATCTCGGCATCGTGCGGATGTAGTGGTCGCAAAATATAAATGCGACCATCGCGCAACGGCCACTCTGTTTCTTTGTCAGACGGGTAAGGTGAAATCGCGAGATGTTCGTAATTGCCGGGTTCTGCTGGTGAATGATCCACCACGATACGAGCATCCACCGCCACAGCGCCATGATGATCGATGATGAGCGGATTAATGTCCATCTCACGCAACTGCGGTAAAGCACAAACCATTTCCGACACCCGTAACAGAATTTGCTCTAAAGCTTCCCTGTGCACAGGTGGTGAACCTCGCCATGGCCCGAGCATCTCTGCGCAGCGCACTCGGTCAATCAAACGGTGCGCCAAAAATTGATTTAAGGGTGGTAATTCTATCGCTCTGTCAGCGATCAATTCGATCATCACACCACCAGCCCCAAAAGAAATCACAGGGCCAAATAATTCATCGGTGGATACACCGATGAATATTTCTCTTCCCTCGGGCTTACCTGACATATTTTGTACAGTGACCCCATTCATCTTGGCGTCAGGTCGCAGCTGAGTCACACGCTGCAACATGTTTTGCCAGCCATCTCGCACCCCTGTCGCATTCGACACATTGAGCAATACGCCATGCACATCCGACTTATGGGAAATGTCGGCAGAATCGATTTTTAATGCAACGGGATAACCAAGTTGATTGGCGATCAACATGGCTTCGGTCGAACTGCGCGCCAGCATCGTCTTGGTTACAGGAATATGAAAAGCGGATAGCAAAGCTTTGGATTCCATCTCGGTCAAGACTTTGCGCCTTTCCGCCAATACGCTTTCAATCAAGATGCGCGCACCTTCCAAATCGGGTTTCGCCAATTGCGATAAAGGTGACGGTACCTGCCGCAACAATTGTTGATTGCGATGGAAGAGAGACACGTGATTAAACGCATCTACCGCGGCCTCTGGGGTGCGGAAACTCGGGATGCCGGCTTTGAATAAAATCGTGCGCGCGGCAGTGACTTTTTCATCGCCCATCCAGCAGCTAATCAAAGGCTTACCGACCGTTGCCTGCATATCGGCCAATACTTGGGCAATCGCCCCCGTATCCACACCCGCAATCGGCGACAGTATCACTAAAATGCCATCGACTGTATTGCTAAGCGCGCAGGCAGTCACGGCAGCTCTGTAGTGTTCGGCGTTGGCGTCTTGGGAAAGATCAATCAGTTCGTCCAAGGCAGCATAGGGTGAAATTTTTTTGTACAAATCTTTCACAACCTCAGGCGGTAACTTCGCCATTTCCAGCCGCACTTCATTGACGAAATCGGCAGCTAATACCGCTGGCCCACCGCCATTAGAAATAATCGCTAGACGACGACCAACTGGCAGATATCGTGCCGACAAACACTTTGCCGCAGCAAACAACTGCACCATAGAATGCACGCGTACGGCGCCAGCACGTTGCAGTGCCGCGTCAAAAATCGCATCACTGCCAACGATATTGCCAGAATGCGTTAAGGCCGCTTTCGAACCATCTGGCTTGCGTCCGGATTTCAAAACGATCACAGGTTTAGAATTCGCCGCAGCACGCAGAGAACTCATAAAGCGTCGGGCGTTTTTGATGCCCTCGATATACACGACGATGGTTTGCGTGGAGGCATCATCCGCCAAGAAATCTAAGACCTGCGCTAGATCCACTGCCGTGTTCACCCCAAGCGACACCACAGCAGAAAAACCGACACCATTCTTGGCAGCCCAATCCAAGATTGAACTAGTCAGTGCACCAGATTGTGAGACTACTGCCAGCGAGCCTGGCTGCGCTAATTTACCCAATGCGCTGGCGTTTAAGTGCGCCTTCGGGCGTTGAAAACCTAAACTATTGGGACCTAACAGAGAGATACCATGTTGTTTGGCGATCTTATGTAAACTCTTGGCTTGCACCGCATCGACACCGATCGATAATATTAAGGCGGAACGACACTGAATTCGTCCCACGACTTCTAAAGCTGCATTCAATTCCCCATTGGGCAAAGCAAGTATCGCCAGATCCGCACGCGAGTTCGCCAAGTCTCCTAAAGTCCCTTTGACCCGACTATCCAGATAGGTCACTGTGCCCTCAAACGCGTCACTTCCCAAATGCTGCAAAAATACACGCGTGATCGGTGTCTGCAAATCAGGCGCATTCAAATCACCTGCAAACACGACTACCGAACGTGGAGAAAACAAAGAGCTCAGGTAATGCTTATTCATAGTAATCTCAATATAGGGAAATCAATTTGGCAAGTTCTTCCGGCGAACGCTGTCAGCGCCAACTTAGTCAGCGCCAATCAAGACGCGGACATGCGCAGCAGCACTGCGCCCTAAGGATGACAAGTCGTAGCCCCCTTCAAGGCAAGAAACAATACGACCATGGGAATAGCGTTGAGCGATTTGTACTATCTGTTTTGTAACCCATGCATAATCGGCCTCAACGAAAGCTAGATTGCCCATATCATCTTCACGATGGGCATCAAAACCGGCTGAAATAAAAATCATCTCGGGCTGAAATTTTTCTAAAGCTGGCATCCACATTTCACTCACTGCCTGTCGAAATGCTTCACTCCCTGAACGAGTCGGCAAACCGACATTGACCATATTCTTCCCCATTGGCACATCGCCACAAAATGGATAAAGATTTTTTTCAAAAATAGAACACATCAACACGCGTTGATCATCGAATAAAATATCTTCACTACCATTCCCGTGATGGACATCGAAATCGATCAAGGCGATACGCTCTATACCGTGATGGGCAAACGCATGGCGAATACCAACCACCACATTATTAAAGAAACAGAATCCACCAGCATTGCTGCGTTCTGCATGATGTCCGGGTGGACGGATATTGCAAAAAGCCACTGGTGCCTGCCCACTAGCAACCAGATTCGCGGCCAAGACAGCGGCGCCGGCAGCACGTAACGCAGCTTGATAAGAAAATTCGTTGATATTGGTATCGGGGTCAATCTGTACATGACCGCCATCAGGTACCTGCTGCGCGATTTCGGCAAACTCATCGAGATAAGCAACACTATGCGCGCGCGCTAATTGCTCACGCGTTGCAAGTGGGGCATCGAGCTGCTCCATGTAATCAAGCAAACCCTTCATCAAGAGCTGATCGTTCACTGCCCCCAAACGTTCTGGACATTCAGGATGGTGATTACCCATGTCATGTTTTTGGCAATCGGTGTGAGTGATGTAGGCGGCTAACAAGGCGTGCACTCCTGCGTGAGGAAATCAATCGCTTGATTCTAGTCTGATCACCCCAGGCAGTAAAGCAAGAGCTAAACGACTTTGCGTTACATCAAGCACCTAGTCACGAAAGAGACATGGTCTATGAATGTATTGCAGCTCAGGCTTCTTCCACGGATCGTCATTCCTGCGAAGAGCATACCCTCAAATTCATGAGTCAGAGCGATAATCCAGCGAAGCAAACGTCTAAAGACACTGGATCCCTGCCTTCGCACACTACTGTCCGGAATAATTTGCTTGACAGTTTTATTTTGACACTCCCTTCTCCCGCAAGCGGGAGAAGGGGCGGGGATGAGGGGGCTTCAGGTTCGATTAACGATTTTTAAGAATCTAAAAAGCGATTTCTTCACCGCTTTGCCTTAAAAATTATGATGCAACTTCTGAACCACCCTCACCCTAACCCTCTCCCGCATGCGGGAGAGGGAATATTTACGCCCACCACCTATCCTTCTTTTTCGAGTCCATTCAAACAACGTCATCATGCAACTCAAGCACCATCAGCGCTTCCCGAATATCCAAAACACTATTCCGGACAGCAGTGTACCTTCGCAGGGATGACGCCTCGATATTCAGAGCTTAACTGAACAGCATGATGGCTATGTGTGTGCTTTATCTTGCTGTTTGGCCTGCAAAACCTTATGCATGCGTCGCAAGCTCAGCCAAACCGCGCCAAGTACCACTGGCACCGCGATTCCCACTGCACTTTCAACATGAGCGATCCAACCAAATTCTTTAGCCGCTTTCGCTGCATAGCCAAATAAACCAATCACATAATAAGAAATCGCCGCAACAGACAAACCTTCCACCGCCTGTTGCAAATGCAATTGTTGCGCAGCACGGGCATTTAAGGATTGCAAAATTTTTCGATTCTGCATTTCTTGTACGATACCAACGCGGGTGCGCAGTAAATCATTCGAATTCGCGATCCGCCTCGCCAAAGCTTCTTGTCGATTCGCCACTGCGTCACAAGTGTTCATTGCGGGCGTTAATCGCCTATCCATAAATTCTGATACCATCGGCAAGCCTTCAATGCGCTGCTCACGTAACTCTTCGATGCGGGCATGTACCAATCCAAAATAGGCCTTGGATGCCGAGAAGCGATAATTATTTTCGAGTGAGAGCTTTTCTATGCGGGCGGCTAAATGCGTAATTTTTTCTAGCAAATGGCGCTCAGAATCTGTCTCTTTATCTAAACCTTGCTCATTCAGTGCGTGATCCGCCGCCACCATGGCGGTGGCCAAATCGACTAATTCACTTTCGATCAGATTCAACTGTGGCGTGGTGCGCTGGGCAATCGGCAAACCTAACAATGCCATCATGCGATAAGTTTCAATTTCCAATATTCGTTGCGCCAGACGACCTGCTTGCTGAGCGCGCATATCGACATCACGAATTACGAAACGTGAAAAACCATCCGCATGCACGACAAAATCTGACCAAAATTCACCGCCCTGCATCACGCAACTACCAGCTAATGTGTGCCCTTTAAAAAGATTCTGCACTTCTTGCGAAAATGCCGCTGCCGTGATGGCACGATTATCCAAAATTAAATGTGCAGCCACCAGTACACTGCCCTGCAAGCGATGTAACCAAGCTTCAGGCAAACGCGTAATCGGCATCTGAGTTAAAGCTTGTTCCAAACTCACAGCTTGCTCTTGGTACTGCGCAAATGTGTAAGTGGCAAACTCAGTGTGGCATTCCCATTTCAATCGAAATGGACCAAAGTCAAAATAGAAGTACTTTGCCTCAGGTGATGGCGCTGTCACCGCAAAATGACTACACAATGTTAGCAAAAGTGCGTACTGTTGGTCTTGCATATTCAGACCAGACTCGGCCTCAGATTGCGGATAAACCGCCAGGTGAGAAATCAATTCTGGCGCAGTTAAATTGAGAAATGGTCGCGAATGAATTTCTGCGGCCAAGGGGACACGGGCTTGATGATTCAACTCAAAAAAATGCATAGACATCCCTAAAGGAAGACTTCAACCATGAAAGTCGCTCTTCACATCTGAGCGTGTTAAATCGATGTTGGTGGAGGCAACTTCTCGTGAAAAGCTGCTGTCTTTGTGAGATCGTCTGATCACCAAAACGGCCATGATGAGCCTAATTCGAGAGCTAATTCTAGCAAAGAAAGATGAAACTCGTATGACCACGATCTTGCCTCAGTAAAGGGGCGATCATATTCCTTGCGATTGCAATGGTAAAATGATGGCCTGTCTTTCAATCAATGCTGAGATGTAGATCCAGCTATCTTTTTAATTTAAGAATACTAAGAGGAAACTATGACCCAACTCAAAGCCATCATGCAAACCAGCAAAGGCACCATTAACATCAATCTGTTTGCTGACCAAACTCCAGTCACTTGCGCCAGCTTCGTTAACCTGATTCAACGTGGTTACTACGATGGCTTGAATTTTCACCGCGTCATCAGTGATTTCATGATCCAAGGCGGTTGCCCAGATGGCACTGGTATGGGCGGCCCAGGTTATCGCTTCAAAGACGAATGCACGAGCGAATTGCGTCATGACAAAGCCGGTATTCTGTCAATGGCAAATGCGGGTCCAGGCACTAACGGCAGCCAGTTTTTCATCACGCATGGCCCAACACCACATTTGAACGGCAAACACACCGTGTTCGGTGTCGTTGTTAGTGCGGATGATCAAAAAGTCGTAGATAGCATTGCCAAAGGTGATGTAATCGAAAAAGTTACGATCGAAGGCGACACCGCTGATTTGTTGGCATCACAAGCAGAATTGGTCGCAAAATGGAATGAAGTCTTAGATTCCCGCGAATAATTTTAAAAGACATTGTAGGTTGGGCTGCCAAGCCCAAAATGCGTGAGAAGCCCGGCAAGTTTCGTCGGGCTTTATTTTGTCCGGCACTAGTTATTCAATCATTTCGTACTCAATTCAGGACGAGGCAAGACATCCAATCGAACGATCTTACTCTTTTGAAAAAGCTGATTTGAAGCTTGACGCAATTCGACAAATAACTGCTGCTTCTCTGCGTCCCAACCCAAGGCTTTTCCATCATAGGGATTTGGATATTCTGTTGCATGCTCCTGCACGAATTTAGGTATAGCTGTCACCGCGATATTCTGCTTCAAGATATCCAGTTTTAATGCCAACAAGTTGATTTGCGCAAAAGTATCGTGATGCTTCTCAATGTAAGTTTCGAACTGGGGCGACGAAATACTCAACAATATTTTGATGATTGGATCACGCAAATAAATATTGGCGATCCCAAAACCAAGTAAGGCCTTTTCCTTTGCCTCAAGATCGGCTTGTCCTTTTGAATATTGTGCAATAGGTTTCTGCAATAATTGCATCCTAGGTGTATGCCAATCATAAGTCAGGTTAAGTGCAGCATTCGGGCGATTAAACACTTTGATGAATTGACCCTCCAACCAACTTTCTTGTAGTTCCTCTGGTGCAGCAAGCGCGCTCCGAATCGAATGCAGACTGACCTGCCTCTCAAATTTGAATGCTTTTGCAATACTCATGCGATCATTGGAGAAGCCATTTAGCCACTGTCTGATTCTGTGCTGCTCTACAAATAGCTCGGGAAATTTTTGCATGAGTTCATCGACGACACGAAGATCTTTCTGAACGCTCGCTAATGCCACTAGATGTGAAATCAAGCTTTGCGAATTTTCCAACCATCGTTGAGAAAATCTCAATAACTGCAGAAGCTCATCAAGACCTTGGGTTGACTTTCCAATGGAGATCAGTCGAATCGCCCGCATACGCTCTAATTCAGCAGCGTGCATCACGCCTGCTAATGGCGGAAAAACAGCATCAATATACGGTGGAGTTATTTCTTGATAGCGACTACTGCTTTTCAAGCGATCAAAGTTCGATAGTAAAAGCTGTTGCGACTGAAGAATGTCAAGTTCTTGTTCGACGCTGCGGGATAAGTAAAATTCGACGCAATTTGCGGTTAGGGAGTAATCACAGACCGCCGACTTCGCTTGCACAAACACGGCTTCATCTGGGTCTTTCGCACCGACGGCATGATCATCTGCACTTTGCTGTCTCTTTTCATAACGCAACAATTCCGCAGCAAGCTTACGTTTGCCGAGAGTCAAAGGATCAACACCCTCTTTTGCATGTAAGCCCAACAGTAATAAATATCCATTATCTTCGTCGATGACTTTAGGTGGCTGCCAATTCAGTTCTGCTTGAACTTCGGGACGTAAAGCTTCATCACCCCAGTTCACCATCAAAAACAAAGCGAAAATTGAAAATACAAGAACAAACACCGTCAAGAATCCGCGCAGTAAAATTTTTTTAAACATAGAAGTCTCAGGAAATAGTTTGAGTTACCAATTAATCTACAAGCTGCGACAATATCGGATGCTGCTTGCTTTCACAAGCAGAATCAAAACCGAATGAACGGTTAAATCACGGACTGTCCGCCGTTGTGTGATTTAGATTTCACAAATAAACAGCATGAAGAAACATCGCCAATCACACTAATCGATGTGAAGCAGAGGATCATGTAGAACTCAATCGTAATCAGAAACATGAAATAGTTTGTGATGTTGAACTACAATCACTCGCAGCTATGGGCTAGACAAAGCAGATTAATGCAGATATCTACATTCAGCCAATCGCCAACCACACATTCGGTACAAAAAATGCTCACAATACGCGTGGCAACACCTGAAGACTTCGAAAACATCTGGCCCATCTTTCACGAGATCGTCAGCGTCGGTGAGACCTACACTTATCCACGCGACACCAACAAGGAACAAGGATTTCAATTGTGGATGAGCTTACCAAGACAGACTTTCGTCGCTGAAGAAGACGGTGAAATTCTGGGCACTTACTTGATCAAGACCAACCAAAGCGGTGGTGGTGATCATGTTTGTAATTGCGGGTATATGGTGTCATCAAAAGCAAGGAGACGTGGCTTGGCAAGTTTGATGTGCGCGCATTCACAAAACATCGCCAAAGAGTTTGGCTATCTGGCGATGCAGTTTAATTTTGTGGTATCGACGAATGAAGGCGCGGTACGTTTGTGGACGCAATTGGGTTTCGACACTGTTGGCCGATTACCTAAGGCATTTCGCCATCCTGTAAATGGACTGGTGGATGCCTTGGTCATGGTCAAGTGGCTTACTGATTCATGTTGAATTCGCGTCTTCAGACTAAATCAATTTATCTGCAAACATCTTACGTGCCTTCGCCACTTTTGGTGCCACCACAAACGAACAGTAACCTTGTTGCGGATGCTGGCGGAAATAGTTTTGGTGGTAAGCCTCGGCCAGATAAAAATGTGGCGCCATGCTTAACTCGGTGACGATGGGATCATCCCAAATGCTACTCATTTTCTGCATGATTTCTTGCGCAATATGCTGTTGTTCAACATCATGATAGTAAATGACTGAACGATATTGCGTACCACTATCTGCACCCTGACGATTGAGCGTAGTCGGATCGTGAATCGTGAAAAAAATATCTAAAATCTCAGCATAACTAATCAAGGCCGGATCAAAGCGCAAACGCACAACTTCGGCATGTCCAGTCGTACCGGTACAAATTTGCTCATAAGTCGGATTATGTATTTTCCCACCGCAATAGCCGGATTCGACGCTGCTGATCCCGCGAATCTGTTGGAAAACTGCCTCGGTGCACCAAAAACATCCACCACCCAAGGTGGCAACTTGTTCAATTTGCGTTGTCATTATTTATCTCCAAACTATTCAGAATCGGGAACTTGCCTACTTTTAGTCAATTTTCAGACCATATTCTTACACTATTTGCCTTAGAAGAAATATTTCACTCAATTCCTTGGCTGTCATTATCAAGAAAACGGCACAATCTACCCGCCAAAGTAGTTTTCTAACAATACTAAACCTCGGTTCAAGCGGGTAAAATGCGGAGATGCAAAATTTTGACGACGAATCCATAGTAAGAATAGAAGACGATTTATCCGATCAGAACGATTTAAGTCTCAAGTCTTACTTCAAATCCAGTTTAACTCCCGACGATGTTGTTGCCCTCGCCCCTTTGCGGCGCGCGCAGCCTATGCTGCAAGCGTTCACCGCATTATTCCACGGCGGCATCAATAGTGTCTTAATGCGCCTGCTGGTCTTGCGCGAATTGACCGCGGATGTCGACTCGCCGTCCCTTAGTCGCGCCGATATTAATGCCAAACTAGGTTATCTAGAGCCAGAAGCGCTCGAAACTGTATTGACGCGTTTGCGCAGCACGGGACTCTTGGTGTGGGATGCGAGCCAATCGGTATATCGCATTGCACCGATGGCGCGCAATGTCTTAGCGGCGATTGAATCCCTAATCCAAGTCGAACAACAAGACGATCCGTCCGAAGTCAGCTATATGCTGACCCAAGTGGCGGGCGCGCAAGCCGTCGGTGGCGTGTCGGTTGAGCAGTTACATCATTTACTTGGTCGCTTGATCGAGCTGACTGAAGAATTCTCTGATGCGATTGCCTCAGGCTCAGAATTCCAACTTCGCACTGCGCAGCAAAAATGGCATACCGCCTGTGATTGGGTAGAAAAAGGTTCGCAGATTATTCATGCGATCACCAATGATAGCCGCGCTGACTCTGCAACCCATAGAGCGGCACAGGCGATTGGCCGGGCGCAAAGTGCGCTCTTGAATATGCAAGGCATGTTCTCACGCGCTTTGAATCAAATCGAACGGCAACGCGTGCATCTCGGTCAATCGGGTTTATCAACGACCGATATCAAGATGTGGTTACTACAGCGTGAAGATTTAGCTTCGCTCGCCGATGGTGCCTTGTCGCATCCAGTGACACCGCACTTCATTACGCCGTCAGAGATGATCGACGTAGCGGAAAGCGAATTGCTCAGTCATCGCAATTCAGCGGTCTTGGGTGTTTTACCGACCGGTGAAAACGCACCATCGATTGCGAATGACAATAGTGAAGCCTTGTTAGAACTCGATCATTGGTTAGATTTGCTCGGCAAAATTGATGGCAAATCCTACGATCCAGAGACCAAGAAACACAAACCGCTACAAGATTATTTATTACCCGCCAGCTTCGCGATTGCCTCGTATCGTGCTTCGCTACTGCCATTGATTGGCGATGCGAATGAAGCCTCGTTGCAAGGTGCAACGGCGATTCTGGCACGCTTGCCTTTGAGTTTTAATTCCAAAGACAAAATGCGCAAACTATCAGATCCACACATCGCGGCAATCTCGGTGGCTAGCTTGGTGCCTTTGAATATGCCGCAGGATGATACCCATGAATAAGTTCCAAACCTCTCAACACAGAGACACAGAGATATGGAGAAAGACAAGAGAAACCTCGGTGCGTTCTCTATGTCTCTGTGTCTCTGTGGTTAATGGTTTTAAAAAAGAGATTTCCCATGACTGAAGACGCACAAATCCTTATCGCCCGTTTATTGGCGCATCAGACTTTACGTCGTGAAGACAAGTTAGTAAAACGCGCCTTATCGGACGAAATTTTCCGTAGCGATATCGATACCCGCCTAAAAGCATGCGGTATGAAATTTGTCGATAACGTGTATGCCGACCATGTGACGCTCGCATTGACACGTGATAGCGAATCCAAAGTATTCGGCACCAAAGACACCTGGCAGAATAATAATTTTGGTTTGGCACGCGATGGCGTTGCATTATTGGTGGTGTTGTGGTCGCTGATTATTTTGCCGAAACGCGAACGTCAAGAAGCGCATCAAATGGCGCAAGAAGACCAGAACGATATGTTCGGCAAAGAAAAACCTCTACCACGCGCAGAAGACACGTCGATCGGTATTTCTTACCGCACTTTGCTCGCTGATTTTGGCGAGAAGCTGGGCAAGAAAACTCGTATGGATATGAATCTCGGCCAACTCTCACGTCTGGGATTTATCGAACGCAAAATGGATCTGATTATGGAAGGTCCATTGCTCGATTTATTGATGGATACTGATGCCTTAAAAGATCGCATCATCAATGGCGCGCTGTCGGATATTTTCCATATTCCTATGCCACGCACGCCAGCGGTGATCGAAGCGGAGCGCTTGGCGGCTGAAGAAGCCGAACATGCATTAACAGAAGAAGTAAAGCCGTCCGAACAAAATACAGAATAAAAGCTTGAACCGCAGAGGCGCAGAGAACGCAGAGAAAATTCTCAAGAAACTCTGCGTACTCTGCGCCTCTGCGGCTCGCCTTTGACTTTATTTAAAATTGGCTCTACTGCATATGCTTAGCACGAAAATTTTCTAAAGAAAAACAACAATCATGTTTCACATCAAATCACTAGAACTGGTTCACTGGGATTACTGGCAACGGATTAAAAACATCCCGCTCGATGCCAAGATCATTACGATTGCTGGACAAAATGGTTCAGGCAAAACGACACTGCTCGATGCTTTACGCACGCTGTTTGGTCTGGAGTGTTCTATGGGACGCTCCTACAAACATTATGCACGCCACTCCGGTCAACAGACGGCGTGGATACGTGCGGTAGTAGACAATAGTGCAGTTGGACCTCAGATCTCGAATCGCCCTTTCCGCATGTCGGGCTTGTACGAAGATGAAGTCACGCTATTCTGCAAAATCGAAAAAAACGGTGGTGACTGGAAACGTCAATACTTGATGCGCAGTGGCAAAATCGAAATTGAAGAAATACAAGAAGCCAACGACTGGCTGGGCGTAGAAACCTATCGCAAACGTTTATCCCATGCGGGTCTATCCACTGCGATGGGTAAAGTGCTGGCACTGGAACAAGGTGAGACAGATAAGCTGTGCGAGTACGCACCGCGTCAATTGCTCGACTTGGTGTTTCAGGTGTTCGGCGATAAAGAAGTCTTAGATGCCTACGATGATGCAAAGCGCCATCAGCGCGATACCGAATCTGAACTGCAGCGCTTTGAAACCGAACTCGAAGGTGCCAAGACCAATCTGGAAGGCTTACGCTTAAAAGTCGCAAACTTCCATCAGTGGGAAAGTCTGAATAAAGAAAAACGTGATTTGCAGGAAGAGATTTTACCGACTCTGCAATATCACGAAGACTTGGAGCGCGCCTCCGCAACCAGCCAGGCATTACGCGCCAGCAAACGTTATTTGAAGACGCAAGACGAAGCCTTGTCCGAACGTCGTCAGGCCTTGGCGCAACAGGCACAAAATCACAGCGAAGCACAGCAAACTGAAGCGGCCTTAGAAGCCGAAGAATCCAACCTGCGCGAAAAACTCGCGCAAGTGAATGCCAAACTCAAACCACAAGAGAGCTTACTTGAACAAAAAGCACGTTTACAAAAACTCGCCGCCGAAGCCGATGCCGACATCGCGAATATCGCTGATGAATTAGAGAAAAAAGAAGAAGAACTCGCACAGCAAAAACAAGAGCGCGATGCATTAAGTCAGCGCATTGCAGCCGACATGGAAACGATCTCGGCACTGCAAGGCAAAGCTAGCTTGCCCGATCCAGAAAACGTGCGCCAAATGCGCCGTGCTTTGAATGAAGCGAATATCCCGCACAGCATGTTGCCTGAGATCGTTGAAGTCACTGACGCCAAATGGCAAGGTGCAGTCGAAGGCGTGTTGCGCGGTTATACCTCGGTGATTTTGCTCGACAATGCCAGCGACGCTAGTGCGGCGTATCGCATTGGTGAGACGCAACGCTATAGTCACTTTATCGTGCCAGATCGCGTCAATGCGCCGGTGGTGAAAGATGATAGTTTATTGTCCGTCGTCAGTTTCAATGCCAAAGCGCCGGCTTGGCTGATTGAACAATTAGAACGCATAGAAACCGTCGACAGTATCGATATCGGCATGAAGCTTCACAAGTCGCAAGAATGGATTACGCCGGACGCATATCACTTCGAACGTCGCGGTGGTCGCTCTTTATTTGTTGAAGTATCACGCTACCGTTTTGGTAATGCAGGTCGTACCCAGCGTTTAGAAGCTTTACAAAAAGCCCTGCCGCGTTTGCAATCGCAAGAAGATCAACTCACGATCAAAATCAGCAAACTCGCTGGTGAAATCTCTTCCTACAAAGCCCGCTTAGCCGGTGTCGATGCCGCCAAAGAATTGAGCGCACGCCATGCGGAGTTTGAAGAAGCGTCTCGCAATACACAGCCACTAAAACAACAGCGTATCGAAGTCGGCACTCGCCTAGGCGAGATCGCACCTCTACTCAAAGCAGCAACTGAACAACGTACCGTCGCACATTTGAAATGGGAACAAGCCAAAGCCGCGATTGCCGATGCAGAATCCCAACAACGTGTTTCAGAAAAACGCCATGCCGAAGAACGCAAAGCCCAATTCGAAACCCTACGTAACATGCGCAACACATGGCACACACTGCCACTCAATTGGAAGCGCAGTTCCCATCGTAAAGAGCTGGTGGCGGAACACGAGAACGTACATCAAATCGAATTACGTTTGCGCAGCCTAGGCAACAACTTAGCGCGCGATGATTGGGAAACCGATTCCACCGTCGTTGATCAATACACCCGTTTAAATAATTTGCTGCAAAACCGTCAGGCTGAAACAGACGAGCGTCGCTATCAAAACAATCGTGCAATGGAAGCGACTGTGAATGCACGTGCTGCTTACATGGATCGATTACGTTACACGATCAAGACCTACAGCAAGAACATCAAACAATTGGGCGAACTGGCGGGCATTGAAGTCCACACCGATCCAGTCAAACTAGAAAATGATGACGTGATGTTGTCGCAAGCCGGCTTGCATGTGCGCTTTAAGTTTGACGGCAAAGGCCCTATCGGCATGAACGACGGTGAAGCTTCCGGCGGTCAGCAAGTGATGAAATCTTTGATTCTGTTAATCGGTTTATTGAAATCTGAAGACGGCTCCGGCGGTTTTGTATTTATCGATGAACCCTTCGCGCATTTGGATATCCGCAATATTCAATTAGTCGGTGAATTCTTAAAAAATACCGATGCACAGTATCTGATGACGACGCCGTTGACGCACAATA
>JAYVHZ010000542.1:0-10795 GCA_043770645.1 Undibacterium sp.
GTGACTGACATCACGCCACTCAAGCAATTTGAAGAAAAATTGCAATACTTACTGGCAGAGAAAACCGGTCTACTCAATGAAGTACACCATCGCGTCAAGAATAATCTACAAGTCATTACTAGCTTACTCAGACTCGAAGCCGGGCGCAGCGATCAACACAATACCAAAGCAGTATTGACCGAGATGCAGGCTCGCATCCGTGCCATGGCGCTGTTGCATGAATCGCTTTATCGTTCGGGCGTTTTTGCATCGATTGATCTTAGCGCTTACCTCAATCAAGTGGTAAGTCAGGCGCACAGAGCGCAAATAGATAAAGCGAGTGCGGTCAGCTTGCAGCTAGATCTTGTCCCCGCACAGGTGAACATGGATCAAGCCATGCCTTGCGGTTTGCTCGTCAACGAGCTGATCTCCAATTGCTTTAAACATGCTTTTCCGGATGGGCGTGGCGGTCAATTGCGCGTTTCTTTGCAAACCATTGGCGATGCAAATCATCTGCAGCTTATCGTCAGCGATAATGGCGTTGGTCTCCCGGATGATTTTGAGGCCAGGTGCGAGAGTTCATTGGGTTTGCAATTGGCGAGGGATCTGGCTATGCAAATAGGCGGTAGTCTGGAAGTGACACAGTATGATGCAGAACAAAAAGGCCAAGGCACGCAGTGTAGTGTGAAGTTTGCCATCGATCATGAGAAATTGACTGATCCAGATCGTCCTCAATAATCAAATTACACCCCAAAAACCTCCTAAAATGTCTCTGGGCAACAGCGTCAAACCTAACAAAATCAAAGAAGTCAGTTTCACATTATTTTTGATTGCGCATCATGAAAAGCTGAGCTCACGTTAAGCAATTTCACATTAGAGATCGCATTTCAATTCGCGCTTAGATCATCGCTTATATCATTGCTTTTATCATTGATGTCAGAAACAATGCACACAAAAAACGTGCATTGATTTGATACAGTCGGGAGCTGGTTTCATGCCCGCCACTAAACCGTACATCATCGCCAAATAAGTGACGTCACGACTTGCCCCCGAGTTTTTATGCGTATCTTCTTCGAAAAAAAACCATCCCCGACACCATGTCGGGGATGCGGATGCTAGTTTAGAACTTGTACTCGTAAGTCATGCTGAAGTTACGCGCTGTAGGCACATCCCGTGCGGATTGGCTCCTGGCGTTGCCGACGCTGGCGTAGGTGAGTGAATCGTAGGCTTTTCCACCAAGCAGATTATTCAGTGCAAATCGCAATTGACTTTGCTTGTCAAATTTCCATAACGCGTAGATGTCGACATTTTTCGGCGTCTTCAAATATTGACGCTCCGTGAGGCTAATTTGCTGCCAATGCGAATCTTGAATTTTGGCACTCACACCGGCTGTCAGTGGAATGTCTTTGGCGCGGTAGTTTGCACCAAAGGTGACCACGTATTGATACGGGGTGAGTGAGTTATAAGGCGTCGCTAAGTCTTTGACGTTCGACCAGAAGTGAGAGTAACTGGCAGAAAAATCCATGTCAGGCGCCTTGTCCATCCAACGCTTTAACGGAAATTGCGTGGAAAGCTCGACGCTTTGACTCTGTGCTGTCCCTGCATTGACAAATTTTTTCCAGTACGCTTTGTCAGCTTCAAATACCACTTCGCGATGGATATCGTTGATGGCTTGGGCTTTTGCACGAATCGCATAGTTGAGTCCATCTTTACCATTGTGCTCAAACGCCGCATCTACGCTCCAGGAGAGTTCTGGACGCAAGTTCGGATTGCCCACAATGTTCGGGCTTTCGATAGAATTATTGATCACATAAATTTTCGGCATCAAGAGCTGTGTACCCTCTGGTGCTTTGAATGTACGCGATACACCGAGACGAATCCGTTCCGTATTTTGTGGGTCGAGCTGCCACATCGTTTGGATCACCGGGCTCAAAACACTGGCACGATTGTTGACTTTTTCGCCGGCATTATTCTCGGTACGAATACCTTGCGATTCCCAACGTAGTCCCAGAGAAACCGAGGAGTTCTTCTTAAATTTCCAATCGTCTTGTACGAAGAAAGCCGCATTGTTCATAATGGAGTTGGCACTATGTGGACGATAGATCGCGTTTTGATTTGAAGCAAATTTGTCACTTTGATTGTTATCGACATCCACATCGGCACGCCAGCCAGACCAACCAACGACAAGATCATGTTCGGCATTCGTCGGAATATTGAACTTACCATTGGTGATGCCGACCATGACGTGCACATCCGTGTTGAGGTCACGATTAAACTGGAGTGTACCGTTGGGCAGATAATTTTGTGAGCGGGAGCGCGCGACAAAATTTTGTGATTGAAAGCCAGCAGTCACATCAACCCCGATTTGATTGTCCAAGCTGGTAACTGCCTTGAGCGTACTGCCGAAGTTCGTACCTTGGTTACGATCATTTGATGTGGTTTTACCGATTTCAAACACACGTCCAGACAGATTATTGAACTGGCTAGTACTGTCTGCGTTGAAGCGATTATGCGCGACGATAGACGTCGACGTAAAGTTGATATTGGAATCAGTTTTATATTGAATTCTCGGAGAAATACGCAGGGATTCATCACTACGCTTGCTGTTCGAACTATTCTGAAATTGACTCTTGCTTCCCAATAAAATATTCTCATTGACGTAATTGGTAGTCGAGTCTTCTGACTGACCAGCACTTATACGATCTTTCGATAAGCTGACGCTGACGGTATGCGAGAGATTGCCATTTTTATCGGAGTGAAACCAATCTACACTGCCAGAGTTCTGGAACATATGGCCAATCGTCGCCTTGATATTATGTTGCTTACTGGATGCCGCTTTCTTTAGAATGATATTGATCGTGCCCGCCATCGCTTGCGTACTAAATTGCGCATTTGCTCCACGATAAATTTCAACGCGCTCTATCATATTCAGCGGAATATCTTCCACGGTAATGCCACGAGGCGCCTCACCATCAATCAAAATTTGGGTGTAGCCCGCCGCCATCCCTAACAGGTGCAGTTTATTGTTAGTGACTTGAACACCAGGCACACGCTTCATCGCATCGACGATATTGTTGTCACCAAAACGCGTGAGCTCAGCATTACTGACAATCGATCGAGCAGCCGTCTCCGTGCGAGCGAAGTGCTCTTGTGATTTTCCTTGGACTTCGACGCGTTGTGTTTGTGCTTGTGCTTGTGCTTTGACTTCGCTTGGCTGCTGTGCATGCGCGGATACCGCGATGACGTTGCAGAGAATAAGGGTGATGACTGAACTTTTTGGTGTGTGCATTATGGCCTCAAGAAAAAAGAAAAACAGTGGGGGCTGTTGACGGTTCGCACTGTATCGATTTTTTCTCGGCAATATCAGTGATATGCGACGAAACGACAAAATCTGGCGTTGAAAAAACGATTTTTTGCACCGAGATCATTTCAAGGAAATTACAAAACGGCATTTCTAAATCCTAGCCAAAGCCGTTTCGCTTGCTTGTTGAAATTCGGAAATGTCGTTGAACGAATCCTCTGTGTTATCGAATTTAAAGCTCGTCAAAAAAATCTATTAAGGTACTCAACATCATCGCCCTTGATAGCGGTTGTACGTGTGTTCGAGCATTGGCGGGTAGCCTTCAAAACATTAAAAATATATGCCAGGAGGGTCTAGATTTGAGAATATTGGGATGCGCGCTCTTTCGTTCATTTGCAAAATATGTCATGTCAAAATTTGACCCTGAGTATCGGCGGTGCATCGGCAAAACCTAGCATACTCAAAAAAGCAGCGGCGTGTCTCTTCGATAAACAACAAAATGGACGAATCCACACAAACCAAATTGACATTTATCCCCAGCACGGCTGATACTTTTTAGAATCGGCGTGAAAGCGAATGTCCGGTGATTTGACAATGATATTTGCGTAAAAGTGAAAGTTAAGACAAACCTTTATATTTCCACGCCAAAGCATTCACACATCAATTTTTATGTCATTATCGGCTAACTCTGGAATAAGGCATTGACCCCATGTTGAATTTGCTTTCTAGGAACTTACCACTCATGTTTCTTCTCCTGCTGCTAGTAGTCATGCTGGCGGCCGTGGTAATTGTGAATTTGCGTCAACGTTTGCGTTTGCTCACTACCGCACATGAAAAGCTCTCCCTCGTGCTCAGCAATAAAGAAGAAGTTGAGAATAAACTAGCTGCGGAAGAAGCGCGTTTTCAATCGATGTTTGAGGACTCACCCGATCCGACCTGGATCATCGACAATCATCAATTTACATTGTGTAATTTGGCTGCGGTACAAATACTTGGCTATCCAAGTAAAGATGCTCTCAATAATACGCACCCTTCAAAACTCTCGCCCGAACGCCAACCTGATGGCGAAGCATCGTATGCTAAAGCAGAGCGCATGATGCAGCTTGCCGATGAACGTGGTTTGCATCGATTTGAATGGATCCATACACGTTTAGATGGTAGCAATTTTCCGGCGGAAGTCACCTTATCGCGTATGACGATGAAGGGTCGACAAGTGATTTATTGTGTTTGGCGCGACATCACAGAACGCAAAGAGATGGAAAGAAAGGAAGTCGAAAATCAGCAGTTATTGTCTGCCATTATCGAACATGCTGCGGCCTTGGTTTACATTCACGATATCCAAAACAAGCTGATTTTATGTAACAGCCAATTTGAAAAAGCGGTTGGACACCAGCGCTCAGAAATTCTTGGGAAAGACAGAACGACCTTTCTTCCAACCGAGATTGCAGAAGAGCATTATCAGAATGACCTGCAAGTCCTGCAAAACCGGATTACCAAATCGTTTGAAGAAACCAATTTAGAGGCGGATGGTTTGCATACCTACTTAACGATCAAAAATCCACTGTATACCGACAATGGTGACGCCTGGGCTGTCGTTGGTATTTCGACAGATATCACAGAACGAAAACGCAGCGAAAGTGAAGGAAAGCTGGCAGCGACAGTATTTCGTCATACTGCCGATGGCATTATTATTACCGACGGTGCCGCCAACATTGTTTCAGTCAATCAGGCTTACACAAACATAACAGGCTACACTGCAGAAGATACAATCGGGCGAAAGCCCAACATGCTGCAATCTGGACGACAAGATAAAATGTTTTACGAAGACATGTGGCGCCAGATTATTGACAATGGTGTTTGGCATGGTGAGATCTGGAATCGCCGCAAAGATGGAGAAGTTTTCCCGGTGTGGCAAACCATTACTTCAGTCAAAAATGACGTTGGAGAAACCACGAATTATGTATCAGTGTTTTCTGACATCACCGAGGCAAAACAATCGCAGGAAAGACTGGAACGCTTAGCCCACTTTGATGCACTCACAGAGTTGCCCAATCGAGTATTGTTCAAAGATCGCGTTAACCAAGCACTCGTGCATGCTCGACGCGGTAGCAAGAAGTTGGCAATAATTTTATTTGACCTTGATGGATTTAAGACAGTTAACGATAGTTTAGGTCATCCTATCGGTGATCGTCTGTTGCAATTAGTGGCGCAGCGGATGCGTCACTGTATGCGTGCTGAAGATACGGTAGCACGCTTGGGTGGCGACGAATTTGCAGTGTTGATTACCGATTTAAGTACCAGCGATGATGCCATTCAGGTCGCACAAAAGATTTTGCAAGCGTCGCAAGAAGCTTACTTAGTCGATGATCATACCGTCATGGTCACCAGCAGCGTGGGCATCTCTATTTTTCCGGACGATAATGAGGACGGTAATGATTTGATTCGCAATGCCGATGCTGCTATGTATGCGGCAAAAGCAAAAGGCAGAAACACTTACTGTTTCTATCAGGCGGCCATGACGGAAAGAGCGCAACAACGTTTAAATGCCGAGCGAGACTTACGCAGAGCCATAGAACAAAACGAATTCGAAGTCTGGTATCAACCACAAATTGACCTAGCAACTCAGCACTTACTAGGCGCGGAAGCCTTAATACGCTGGCGTGATCCACAGCGTGGCTTGATTTCTCCTTGCGACTTCATTCCTCTGGCCGAACAAAATGGCATGATCTTACCGATAGGCGAGCTAGTGCTTCATCAAGTGTGCAAAGATTTTTGTGAATGGCAGGCTGCTAAATTGAATGCAAAACGACTGTCTATCAATGTCGCAGGCCCACAATTTTATCGTAGCGATATTGTCGCGACAATCAAGCACTGCATGACTAAATATCAGATTCCACAAGACGTGCTGGAAATCGAAATCACAGAGACATTTATGATGGAGAACCCGCAAGAAATCAAAGACATACTGTTGGCGATTCAGGCGCTGGGCGTAACAATCGCCATTGATGACTTTGGCACAGGCTATTCTTCACTTGCTTATTTGCGTGAATTACCTATCGACACCTTAAAAATTGACCGCGCCTTTATTCGTGATGTTCCGTCCAATACCAAAGAGCTTGCGATTATTCGCGCCATTTTGGCTTTAGGTGCTAGCATGGGATTTAATGTGGTCGCCGAAGGAATTGAAACTCAGGAGCAATGCGAGTTCTTACAAACCGAAGGCTGCAGCGAGGGGCAAGGATATTATTTCGCCAAACCAATGCCGAGAGCCGAATTTATGCAATGGTTACAGCGTCAGCCTGACAATCGACAAAGCGCGTTGTCTGCAGACTTCAACTCTCAATAAGGAAGCATCAACACAAGCTTCAGGGTTCACTTCCTGCGCGCTTAGTTCCTGCCAAACGAAACTCAAACCCCACACCTGCATTCTCCACGTAATCGCTGTCACAATCTCAAACCTACTAAGCAATCCTGGATGATTGATCATCAAAAGCACAGTGTCACCCATTAGCCCACAGCAATCAAGAAGTCGAACAAACATCGCAATTCGGCAGCGTATTCGTGTTGTGTGGGCAAGGTGCCAACACAACACGACTGAAAATATCACGAAGCTCGTGGATGTCTCGCTCTTGGTCTTTTGCTCAAGCGCCGCTTAATTCTTATTCATCAATTTAGTCGTGTGCGAAGTACTTCACTAGGGCCTGTTAACATTCAAATCGGGAGATGCGTTCAAACCAAAAGGCGGGATGGCAAGGCGTAGTTCGCCGCCGAGGCTGGTGCCTCGGCAAGAGCAGAAATAAACCTCGCGCTGTCCATCGCGCGTTTTGGCTGAACCCTTCGGGAATGGGCGAATTGGATAAACTCGCGGGCGCATGGCATTGTTGCAAGTCGCTTACAGTGCCGCAGTTTAGAATTCGCTGCGGCGCGCCTCGACGGTGAAGTCAGGGTTTCGAGCAACATGCTGCTCGCTGACTCAACAAAGCATTTTGGTAAAGATGTCTTCCTCCAGCGATAGCCTAGCCCTACGCCCGTTTTTCCGCATTCGCACTCCCGATTTGAATGTTAACAGGCTCTAGATAGAATACAGTTTTCTTGCAAGTAGAAAAAAACTGGTTTAGTGTTCACGATTTCCATTTAATGTTCCTATGGAATAGTTTAAAAATGGCTTGAAGTTGATCACAGGTGTTTTTTGGTCAACTTGATACAAACATGTTTCAATAAAAAAGGACGCTGTGAATTTCAATCTAGAACGATTCGAATACTTATCATATTCACGAAAACATGCGGAAGCAACTCAAGAATTGTTTAATCTTCTGCAAATAATGGAGAAGAATTATAGTATCGTCGACAGTAAAATTACTGCAACGGTACAAGCAGGGATGCGGCGTACGCCTGAGCTAGCGGACTCGAATATATTCGCCCGTATCGCTACAGCGATATCGATACTCTTCTCGGATCCGAGCTTTTCCTTTTCTGATCAGTTGTACTTTAAATTTATACCCGATCACCGCTGGTTCGGGCTTTTGTTTTCCGTGAGCCCTCTACGCAATGCTGATCATATAATTTATTCATTCAACCAAAATGGCACTGATCTTGGAAAGCTGACATTCGATAACAAAGACTTAGCCAAAGTTTGCATGTTGTATACGTTTGAGTCCGACATCAAGTTGGATTTCAATACCTTATGGCTGGCTAATAAGGTAATGGCAGCCAATCTTTTTATGGTCTTAATGACACCTCGTTTATTGGGAAGTCCATCCGCAGCAGCGAAGCGAGAAAAATTACTACGCTGGCTGCCAGGACGTCTAGAGGAAATCGACAATATTGATTTGCTACCGATGGGTGTTTTGCAGGACGTGTTTCTTAACTGTAGTTATTCCGGCTATGACGGTAAGCACAACATCAAACGCTCAATCAATACCTTAGCCAGAAAAAAAATTGTCGAATGGGATCTTACAGACCACGTCCACATCACCAGTTTAAGCGACAAAGAAAAACCTATAATGTTGGTGGTACTTGAGTGGTTTCGCTCAGATCACTCTGTGTATCGCGTTCTATCGAAAGCGATACACAGTGCCCGATCCAAATTTCACTTGATCGGCATCGGCATTGGCATGCAATCCTTAATAGATGAAACGGGAAAAAGCGTCTTCGACGAGTTTATCGAACTTCAGACTGGCAATGGACTGCAAAATTCCCTAAGACAAATCAAAAATATTTCTGTCGAAAGAAAGGCTCAGGTGCTTTACATGCCTAGTGTGGGCATGTCAGTTACTACAATATTTCTTGCAAACCTGCGCATTGCACCCTTGCAGATTACCACTCTCGGGCATTCCGCTAGCACTTTTGCATCCGAGATGGATTGCTTTCTTATTGATGAGGATTTTGTGGGTGACAAGACCTGTTTTTCAGAGAGGGTAATTATGATGCCAATCGACGCATTCCCTTTTGTTCCATCGATTAGCAAACCTGAAAATTTAACCCAAGCACCTAAGCGCTCCAACCCTGCGAAAGTGCAAGTTGCCGTAGCCGCGAGTACCATGAAATTAAATCCAGAATTTCTAATGACTTGCAAACAAATAGCAGAACACTCAACAACGCCTATGCATTTCCATTTCTTTGTAGGATTTGCTGTAGGAATGATGTTGAGACAAGTAAAGCAGGTAATCGTAGATTATTTAGGCGAATGTGTAACGATTTACGCTCATCAATCCTATGAGAGCTACCTTCAAGAGATTGCCAAGTGCGACCTTTACATCAATCCATTTCCGTTCGGTAATATGAATGGTGTTGTGGATATGATGTCGGTTGGTCTCATCGGTGTATGCAAATCCGGCCGCGAGCCACATGAACATATTGACGAAGGTTTGTTCAAGCGTTTAGGTATGCCGCAGTGGCTGGTAACGCGAACTAACGAGTCTTACATCAATGCTGCATTAAGATTGATTAATAATCACGAGGAACGTCTGAAAATACGTGAACAGCTTGCGGGGAAAAATACAACCCGCTGTTTGTTTGAGGGTAAGCCTGAATTGTTTGGTGAGACCATTATGCATTTATACCTAGAAACGACAAATAGTCGCGTGCCGAATGCATGTATTTCTGATCGACAGACTTTGACGGGTATTTAAATGAGATGCTGCGTCGTTGGAGGCTATGGTTTTATTGGGCGTTATCTGTGTACGGAGCTCTTACGCAAAGGTCGAAGGGTTGTCGCTATCGGGCGTCATGCGATTCCAGACAAACCCATTCCTGGTGTCGAATACATTACTTGTGACGTCAATGACCGCACGACATTGCGCCGCGTTTTGGCCGATTGCGAGGAGGTGGTTGATTTGGCCTATGCAACCATTCCAAAAACTAGTTTCCTCGATCCCTCGCACGATTTGATATCCAATCTGCCACGTATGGTCGGCATGATGGAAGAGTTAAGGTCGTGCCGAAAACTTCGTCGACTCGTATTGGTGTCGTCGGGAGGTACAGTTTACGGACCCGTTAATCACTTACCGATCGTTGAGGAAACGGCCACTTCGCCGATTTCTCCGTATGGAATTACAAAGTTAGCTATCGAGCACTATGCTTCGATGTATTTTCATTTGCATGGGATTCCCTCCATTGTGGTGCGCCCTTCGAATGCCTATGGTGTTGGCCAACGTCCTTTTTCTGGACAAGGATTTATTGCAACGGCCATAGGAAACATCGTGACGGAACAAGAAATAGTGGTGTTTGGCGAGCCAGGTACCGTGCGAGATTATCTGCACGTACGAGACCTCGCAGCGGGAATCGTCGCCTCGCTAGATTATGGAATTGATGGCGAGGTTTACAATATTGGTAGTAGTATCGGGCGTAGTAATTTAGATATTATCGAACTTATTCGGCCGCTATCAGAATCTGAAAAATTGCCGATTTCTATTCGCCACGAACCAGTGAGAATATTTGACGTGCCAACCAATGTACTTGACTGTGGTCGTCTACATGCACGTTCGGGGTGGATACCCAAGGTTCCAATTGAAGTAGGTCTAATAGAAATGTGGGAAGACCTAGTTCGACTAAGCCACCTGACAAAAAAATTTCGCAATGATGGATAGGGAAATCTAGCCATCTAGCCAAAATGATGGTGAGCATCTAGCACCACCACATTTAAATATCAGTTAATTTGTTGCGATCTCCAAGTCGGATCATTTCATTTTGGAGGGCACAGCAAAACAAGAGTTAAGTCCATTATCAATCGTGCAGATTGGCTGCAACATTTCAGTACCTAGCGCGCACAAGAGTTGACCCAAGCGGCATATTGTCGAAATCACCAATAAAATTCCACAACATTCAACGGCTGGTTTTACGTTGACGTTTGAAGTCGCCAGCAGCGTCAACTTCTTCTATTCCAGTACAACACGGTTTCGGATAAAGGTTCACATAACCGTAAGCGTCCGGCACAACCACCTATTCAGGTTGCCAATTTGCTGTTAAGTGCGTAGAGGCAGAAGTTCGTCGATACGGCTGTTTGGGCAGGTGGGT
>JAYVHZ010000543.1:0-7116 GCA_043770645.1 Undibacterium sp.
GGACCAAGCATCGCAAATCAATGCTATTTTAAATTTCTTTAGAACAGAGCAGTTTTTTTATACGCTAGAACCGCCACTTTTGGGAAGGAATAGTGTCGATGACTTTCTATTCAACACTCGCGCCGGCTTTTGTGAGCATTACTCCAGCGCATTTGTCGTATTGATGCGCGCAATGGGCATTCCCGCACGGGTAATCACTGGCTATCAAGGGGGCACTCGAAATACGCAGGGTGATTTTTACGAAATCCGCCAATCCGACGCGCACGCGTGGGCTGAAGTTTGGCTACCTGGAAAAGGGTGGGTAAGAGTCGATCCAACCGCTGCTGTTGCCCCAGAACGCATCTTACAGAACTTACAGGCTACCCAAACTAACACTGGTTTTGCGAGCTTGATGGGAGAATTCATCAAAGAAAATGCTTGGAGTAGAGAGCTACGTATGCGCTGGAGCTCAATGAACAATTCTTGGAACCAATGGATCTTGAACTACAATCAAAAACAACAATCTCAAATACTCGACTCTTTGGGGTTCAATGGTGTTGATTGGGAAAAAACTTTACTGTCAATATTTACGATTGGTCTCATTATAGTCGCTAGCTTTACGCTCCCTTTGCTGCGTAAAACGAAGAAATTAACGCCGCATGATAGTTTGTATCTACGTCTGTGCGATAAGCTCGCCAAACAAGGCCTGCCACGTGCAATACATGAAGGGCCTAGTACCTATCTACAACGAATACAAATTAACGTCGATGCCCAGCAATTTAGGCTCATACGTGAATTTTTTGTGTATTACATTGCGATAAAATACGGACGCAGTAACATTGACAACTCAGTACAGCCACTTGCTAAAGCAGAAGAGATTCAAATATTACGCAAGTTGCTAAAGAAAATCTAAACTCTCAGAAGATTATTTTGAATATTTCCCCCTCCTTTTTATCCGCGAAAGTCTCAGCTGCCAAAGCAGCACTGATGATTGGCTTAAGCATGACAAGCGCGCTTTTTCTCTGCGAAGTCGCGATCGCAGCGCCAAACAAAACAAAGACAGCAAAGCCCGCGAAAAAAAGTAATGCCATCAAAACCGATGATGTTCGCTATTTAGAATGGCCAGAAATCAAAACCTTCATCGCGCAAATGCAGGTGCAACATCAATTTGACGCCTTTCAACTACAAAAGATTTTCGAGAATGCACGCTTCGTCGAAAGTGCTGTGCAACTGGTAAAACCAGCACCACCTGGTAAGCCAAAAAATTGGAAAGCTTACCGTGCACGGTTTGTGGAAAATGGCAGAATAGCTGCTGGTGTCGCATTTTGGGAACGCAATCAAGATGCTTTAAATCGTGCGGAAAACCAATATGGCGTACCAGCAGAAATTATCGTTGGCTTGATCGGTGTTGAAACTATCTATGGTAAAAATACTGGTAGCTTTCGCGCACTCGATGCACTAACAACTCTAGCATTTTCTTATCCAGATACACCAACACGTGAAGCACGCATGACGTTCTTCAAGAATGAGCTTGCACAACTGTTGCTATGGAGTCGCGATACTGGCGTTGATATTTTTACGTTAAAAGCATCCTACGCCGGCGCTATTGGTTTAGCGCAGTTTATGCCTAGCAGTTTGAGGCAATATGCAATTGATTTTGATGCAGACAATATCATCAACTTAAAGGAATCAGAGGCAGATGCGATTGGTAGTGTAGCCAATTATTTAGCCAAGCATGGGTGGCAAAAAGGTCTACCCTATGCATTTCCCGCCACCTTACTGAGCCAAGATACAACATCGACGCAATTCAATGACGTGCTTGGAAATGGTCTGAAAGCTGGCTACACTTTCGACGAACTAAAATCGCTTGTGAGTACTGCTGACGACCAAGCACCAAAGAACATCAAGTATGGCTTGATTGATTTGCAAAACGCAGAAGATCCGACAGAATATTGGTTGGCAACTGAGAATTTTTTTGCGATCACAAAATATAACCGCAGTTACTTTTACGCCATGTCGGTCATTGATCTAGGAAAGGTCGTTGCTCTCGCCAGAAAAAAAGAATAAGCTCAGCATCTTAACCAAATGTTATGCTGCAAATAAGCACTTCCCAATAATAAATATTGCAAATAAGAATTTTTTGGTCTAAAGTAATGTTATCTAATGATACATTTATGATGTTCTCGAGGAAAGTGTCAATAGATTTAACAATTTTCTTACTTAATTTCTTTCGTAATAAGTGGATAATTTTGTTTTAAAGATATAGTATTACTGATTAAATAATTTATTACTGCACCCTCCTGCAACATCTATAAACATCAATAACGAGGTAATGATGCCAAACTTGACACAACTAGAATCAGATGAAATCGACTACGATCCAAATAATCTTTTGGATACTTTAATCAAACAACTACATTTGAAAAATGATGCTGCCTTGTCCAGAGCACTAGAAGTTGCGCCACCGGTCATCAGTAAAATTCGTCATCGCCGCTTACCAGTTGGCGCATCCTTATTGATCCGCATGCATGAAATCAGTGATGTCAGCATCAAAGATTTACGGGCCTTAATGGGTGATCGCCGCGCGAAATTCCGCATCAGCGACAAGCAATTCAAGCCGAAAGATGCCGATAACAAAGGCTAATTTTTGTTAGATTGAATAAGAAAAATCGAAGCTTAGTGAAAAACTAGCTTCGATTTTTTATGGTGTGTTGTATTCTCACACAAATTTCGCAATATTTTTTGCTTTAAGCTGGGAAGACGCCAGTCGATAAATATCGGTCTCCGCGATCACAAACAATAAACACGATCGTCGCATTTTCTACTGTTTGGGCAATTCTTAAGGCCACTTCACAGGCACCTGCTGCGGAAATACCACAAAAAATTCCTTCTTCAACAGCTAATCTTCTAGCCATTGCTTCTGCGCTTGATTGGCTGACTGACTCCAAACGATCAATCTGATCGTTCTTATAAATTTTTGGTAAATAAGCATCAGGCCATTTCCGAATTCCGGGGATTTGAGCCCCATCCTCTGGCTGTACACCCACGATCTGTATTTCTGATCTTTGTTCTTTCAAAAACTTAGAAACACCCATGATAGTCCCTGTCGTCCCCATCGCACTAATAAAGTGAGTCACTTGACCATTTGTATCACGCCAAATTTCTGGCCCGGTACTTTCATAATGCGCCAGAGGGTTATCAGAATTTGCGAATTGATCAAGTATCAATCCCTTCCCCTCTTTCTGCATTTGCTCAGCTAAATCACGCGCAGTCTCCATTCCTCCCAACTGTGGTGTCAACACGATCTGTGCACCATAAGCAGCCATACTCTGGCGCCGTTCAATGCTCAAATGTTCAGGCATCAGCAGCACCATTTTATAGCCACGCATCGCCGCCGCCATTGCCAAGGCAATTCCTGTATTACCGCTGGTAGCTTCAATTAGCGTATCACCTGGCTTAATATCTCCGCGCTGCTCTGCCCGCTTGATCATAGATAAGGCGGGACGGTCTTTGACCGAACCGGCTGGATTATTGCCTTCCAACTTGCCCAAAATAATATTATTGCGAAGCTGAGCTTCCTCACCAGGTAAACGCTGCAATCGAACTAGCGGCGTATTGCCTATTGTGTCTTCTATCGTGATATAACTCATAGTAATAAGGCGAATTAAAAATGCAAAACCACATTCTAATCCTAGTACAGGTTTTCTGTTGCGAGCTTCTGTAAATCTTCGACCTACATCAAATTAGGCAAAACGTTTTTTCTCAAAAAAAATCCCCAAATATTCAGATTTGAGGATTTAGTTTTTTTCAACACGAATTTCAAATTACTTATTTGCTTCTTTTGCAGCGGCATTTGCTTTTGCATTGACTTTTGCATCAGGTTTAACATCAGCTTTCGCATTCGCGACGACCTTAGTCTGACCATTCACTGTTAAACCAGCATCGGACAATTTAATTGCATTTTTCTCGCCGATGCCTTTGACGCGGCTCTCAAAGTCAACCCAATCCTTAAAATTGCCACCTTTCGTACGTTCAGCCAAAATCGCTTTTGATTTAGCTGGACCTATGCCTTTGATACCATCTAAAGCCGCTTGATCAGCTTTATTCACATCCACATCGGCAAACGCAAAACTGACAGTTGTGACTAAGGCAGCAACCGCAAATATGATTTTCTTCAACATCGTAAGCTCCCAAAAAATGAATTTAATAAAATGAAATCTATCTGCAATTAAAAATATTAATTTATTATTGCAAATACATATTACATTAAAATTACTAAAATTTACATTTTTTCAAATAATTCTTCTCTAGTGACGGTCGCTGTTCCCAATTTTCCAACAACAATGCCGCCAGCTTGATTTGCAATGAGAACTGCGTCATGCAGATTCTTGCCCTCAGCCAACATTGCTGCCACCGTTGCAATCACCGTATCACCAGCACCCGACACATCAAATACTTCCCGTGCCATTGCTGGTACATGCAAGATTTCATCGTCGCCAAACAAGGTCATGCCTTCTTCGGAGCGGGTGAGTAATAAAGCACCGATATTCAACTCTTTACGTAGCGCCTGTGCCTTGCTGGTCAAATCTGCTTCATCTTTCCAGCTGCCGATCACTTGACGCAACTCCGACTTATTGGGCGTCAATAGACTAGCGCCTTGATAGATGGAATAGTCGCTACCTTTAGGATCAACCAAGACGTATTTCCCCAGTTGCCTAGCATGCGCAATCATAGTTACGATATTCACCAGACTACCTTTGGCGTAGTCGGATAAGACGATCACATCATGCTCAGCAATCAGGCTATTAAAGCGTGACAATTTATCCTGCAAAATCTGCTCTGTCGGCTTCTCCTCAAAATCGATACGGATCAGTTGTTGTTGGCGACCAATCACACGTAACTTAATGATTGTGGAGATACTTGGGTCGTGGTTCAAATAACTACGAATTCCAACTTCACTCAACAAAGCCTCGACATTGCGCCCTGCCTCATCTTCACCAATCACGCCTAGCAAACTGGTTTCTATGCCTAGTGCCACGGCATTACGCGCAACATTGGCAGCACCGCCTAGGCGCTCTTCACGTCTTTCAACGCGCACGATAGGGACTGGTGCTTCGGGGGAAATGCGATTGACCTCGCCAAACCAATAACGGTCCAGCATCACATCACCCGCCACCAAAATACGCTTTTGTGTACTCGTCATAGTTTTATATAGTCTTAGTTTTGACTTAATCTTGTGTCAGTACCGCGCGACCAATCGCGTGATATTCAATGTCTAAAGTTTTGACCGAACGTGGATCAAATAAATTACGGCCATCAAAAATAATTGCTTGCTTTAAGCTAGATTTCACCTGATTCAGATCTGCGGTGCGGAAAGTTTTCCATTCGGTAACGATCACTAAGGCATCGGCTGCTGGCAAAGCCGCTTGCGGGTCTGCGGCAAAACTAATCTGCTTCAACAACTCAGGCGCATCTGCGAAATCTAGCGCCAACACACGTTGCGCCTCGTCGATTGCAACCGGATCAAAAGCCACAATGTTCGCGCCTGCTCGCAATAGCTCTTGTATCAAGACCCGTGAAGAGGCCGCACGCATATCGTCAGTATCCGGTTTAAATGCTAAACCCCAAAGAGCAAACTTCAAACCTTGCAAATTCTTACCGTACTTCGCAAAGATCTTTGCGCCTAACACATGCTTCTGATTTTCGTTCACATCTTCAACTGCTTGCAAGATTTTCAGTTCATGACCGTACTCTTGCGATGTGCGCACAAGTGCTTGTACATCTTTCGGGAAACAAGAACCTCCATAGCCACAACCGGCCATCAAAAAACCTGGACCGATACGAGGATCAGAACCTATACCCTGACGCACTGCCTCGATGTCAACACCAACGCTATCTGCCAAGTTCGCCAATTCATTCATAAATGAAATACGTGTCGCCAACATCGCATTGGCAGCGTATTTTGTAAATTCAGCGGATCTCACATCCATCCAATAAATTTGATGTCCAGCAGCTTCAAAACTTGCATATACCTCACGCATCACTTGCTGCGCACGCAATCCTTGTGCATCGTTCGCGTGACCAATCACGAGTCGATCCGGTTTCATAAAATCGGCAACCGCTGCACCTTCTTTTAAGAATTCCGGATTTGAAGTAACGGCAAAATCCAAACCAGATTGACGTAACTGAAGCTCTTCTGCAATCGCCGTTGAGACTCGATCTGCGGTACCGACAGGCACAGTTGATTTATCAACCACGACTTTAAAACCCGTCATGTACTTACCAATATTTCTGGCTGCCGCAACCACATATTTCAAATCAGCCGAACCATCTTCATCCGGCGGCGTACCGACCGCAATGAACTGCACTTCGCCATGCGCCACACTTGCAGCGACATCAGTAGAGAAGCGCACACGTCCAGCAGCAACATTACGCGCAACAACTTCATCCAGACCTGGTTCGTGAATTGGAACGCCGCCACCATTCAAAATATCGATTTTGCGCTGATCCACATCCAAACAAAACACATCGTGCCCGACTTCAGCCAAACACGCGCCAGTTACTAAACCTACGTAACCTGTACCAACGATCGTTATTTTCATTTCTAGAATAATTCCTTAAAAAAGAGTATGAGCCTAGCTTGCGAAAAACCAAACCGCAGAGGCGCAGAGCACGCGGAGAAAAATGGTGAAATAAAAATCTCTCTGCGTCGTCTGCGCCTCTGCGGCTAAGGCTTTATATTGTCGCTCTACATAAACTCAATTCATTACATTCAATTCTTCCGTGCGGCGCGGGGGATAAGTTTCCCACTTACTGCAACCCGGACATTGCCAATAGAATTGACGTGCTTTAAACCCGCAATGAGTACACTGATAACGTGTGAATTTTTGCGCGTAGCCACTGACTAGATTCTTAACAATAGAGAGCTCTGGCAACACTTCTGGTGGCGCGACCATCATGCGTGCATCGAGTAATTTATCTAAGCCCAATAAGGTCGGCGTACGACGCAGTTCATTACTCACTAACTGATTCGCCTCGACCACAGTTTCCAATTCTAAAGTCGCCTTAAAAACCACTTCCAATAAATCGATAGAAGGCGTTTCTGCCATATACGATTTCAATAAATTAAGGCCTTCG
>JAYVHZ010000544.1:0-10975 GCA_043770645.1 Undibacterium sp.
AGTTACCTTTTTTGCTTCGCCAAAAAAGGTAACCCAAAAAAGGCGACCACGCTGCCACTGGCCTTCGGCTTCCCAATTGTGCAGGACAAAAAATGGGAAAGTGTTGAAACTCGCCTTCGGCTCAAACAGCAACACTTTCTTTATCCATTTTCTGCCCTGCACAATTGGCAGTGTCAGAAGTGGAACAGCGTTAAAGTCAAAGTCAAAAGCAAAAGCAAAAGCAAAAGCAAAAGCGAAAGCAACACCAAAAGCAACACCAAAAGCAACAGCAACACCAACAGCAACAACAAAAGCAACGGCAACACCAACAGCAACACCAACAACAAAAGCAACGGCAACACCAAAACAATCAGTACCGATGGTCGTTCATTTTTCTTATAGCAGTAGTAAGTCGTTGTTCTTGACGTTGCTTTTGACTTACCCCCGTTTGAGACGATGTAATTTGTGCTCCACAGAAAATGGATCAGAAAGTGTTGTTGTCTGAGCCGCAGGCGAGTTTCAACACTTTCCCATTTTTTGTGATGCACAAATTATGCTGAAGCGAAGCGTAAGCACCCGAAGGGCGAGTCTACGGTCGCCTTTTTTGGATTACCTTTTTTGGCGAAGCAAAAAAGGTAATTGGCTGTCGGGCCACACCCGACCTGTGAACGTAAAAAAATCCGAAAAAATATTTAGAACCCCAAAAAATCAAAAAATCAAAAAATCAAAAAACCAAAAAACCAAAAAACCAAGAGACAACAATATGACCACCATCAAACGCAATCCATTCCATCGAGCCTTCTACGTAGCCAACACCATGGAGATCTTCGAACGTCTCGCCTGGTACGGTTTCTTTACACTATCCTCACTCTACATCACCAGCCCAACAGCCCAAGGTGGCTTGGGATTTAGCGATCAAGAACGCGGTTTCTTGCAAGGCATGATCCCGTTTTTACTCTATCTACTCCCCGTGATTACCGGCGCATTAGCAGACCGGTTTGGCTATCGCCGCATGTTTCTGATTTCCTTTGCGATTATGTGCCCGTCTTACTATCTGCTTGGACAAGTGCATAGTTTCTGGGCGTTTTTCATGGTGTTCTTAGCAGTCGCGGTCGGTGCTGCCTGCTTTAAACCCGTGGTGGTCGGCACCATCGGACGCTCTACCGATGACACTAACCGTGGTCTGGGTTTTGGCGTGTTTTATACGATGGTGAATATTGGTGGATTTATTGGGCCGTTTATCGCCGGTTATGTACGCGCGGTGAGTTGGGATTTGGTATTTATGATGTCGGCGATTTGGATAGGCATTAACTTTATTCCCGCACTGTTTTTGTATAAGGAACCTGAACACGATGCCACAAAAGATCAGCGCAGCTTGAAATTGGTTTTATTGGAAGCGCAGGAAGTGCTTGGTAATGGGCGTTTAGCCTTAATGGTGGTGCCGGCCATTATCGCTTTGATGGTGACAACGCGCATGGGTATTGGATTTCACTATTACCTGATGGGTATTGCGGCGTGGGTCGCACTCAATTTCGCTTGGACTGCATTGATTCAAAATTCTCAATCATCAGCCTGGTATTTGCAAAAGGTCGAAGTTGGGAATATTCCTTTCGTTTTGTATTTGTTGATATTGACTGGCTTTTGGGTCGTGTACTTCCAATTATTCACTACGCTTCCGGTGTTTATTCGAGATTTTGTGGATACGAAGGATTTGGTGTTTACCCTGCAGCAATTCGCCCCGTCTTCGGTCGAATTTCTAGCCGGGGTGAATCTCGAACAATTGAGCGCCGCACTGCCAGCGCTGGCGCAAAAATATCATGCGGGCATGGATGCGGTCGCTTTAAAACAATTAGCGTTTGACTTGGTCAACTACAAAGTGATGGTGCCGGATGAGGTTTTACGGACTGGCCTGCTTGCTATACAACATGGCAATGTTTTACCAGCGACGCTCGCCGAACAATGGGCTAGCCAATATCGACAAGTGAATCCTGAATACATCATCAATGTTGGTTTTGGTTTGATCGTCTTATGCCAGATCGCGATCAGCGCCTATATTCAACGTTGGCGTGCTTTACCGATTTTGGTATTTGGAACGGTAGTTCTTAGCGCTGGAATTGCTTTGTGCGGCTTAGGTGCCAGTGTAAGTGCAGGTTTGGCCATCGGTGGTACGACAGTGGTGATTGCGGTTGTTGTCTTCTCGATTGGTGAAATGATCGCCTCACCTAAGAGCCAGGAATATGTTGCAGCGATTGCGCCTAAGAGTAAAACCGCGATGTATATGGGCTATTACTTCGTCTCTATGGCGCTGGGTAATTTGTTTGCGGGTCTGCTGTCGGGCTGGGCTTATACAGCAATTGCCAAAGACATGAATCGTCCTCTGTTAATGTGGCTGCTGTTTGCTGCCATTGGTGTTGTGACCGCAATTGCTTTATTAATTTTTAATGCTTGGTTGAAACGTCGTTAATTCGCTCACCTGATTGCTACGTTCATGTCTTGAAATGGGTATTTCAGGTGATTCATTGTTCCTTTCGTCTTTTTATAATTGCCCAAAATGGCATCCAAATGGATACTGCTAATTCTGCGCCTACTTCAATATGCACTAGACGCATAAGTTTAGCCAATTCCTTTTGAACGAATGTGAGAAGACGATGATGAAAAAAATAATGGTACGTGCACTGATCAGTGCATTGGCTTTGGGTGCGGTCAGCACAGTGTCGGCAGCGCCACACGATACCGCGCCAGTAGTTGCCACTAAAACCGTAGTGGAACAAGCTTGGGTCAAAAAGAGTAACGAAAACGCCAAATTACTCCTGAATTTCATGGGTAAATATTCTCCCGAGGGTGCCGGTGCTTTGGGCGTGGATGGCTTGGATGAGCAAATTACTGACATGTCACGCGATTTGTTCGATGCCAAAAATAAAGAAGCTCAGGCAATTATCGCCGAATATCAAAAGCGTTTAAAAACCGAATCGCATCCAAAAATTAAACAGGATCTACAGATCTTGATCGGTAGTGCAGAAGATTTTATGCGGTCGGAAGCGCTTAGTCGCAAACACTTTATGCCATTCGTCGATGTCACATCCATGATCTTTGGCGTGATGCGCCAGACTTTAGATCCACGGATCCCAGCAGAGCGTCAAAAGACCATGTTGGTGCGCTTGAATAAGTATGCTGGTTTGACTAAGGGGTATCGCCCGATTACCGAGTTGACCAAAGAGCGCATGCAAGAGCGTTTAAAAGCCAATCCAAAATTGATCGGCCCCTATAAAGTTGAGGTCGAACAAGTGTTGAGCAAATCCCCAACTATGATCGCTGGTATGAAAACCATGTTGGAGAAAAGTGGCTTAAAGGATTGGGAAAAAAGCTTTGCGGCCATAGAGCAGCAATTGACAGCCTATAACGCGATGGTCAAGAGCGAAGTGATACCACGTGCGCGTACCGATCATCGATTACCTGCTGAAGTGTATGCCGATAATCTGCGCCAATATGGTGTGGATATCAAGCCAGAAGAATTGATCGCCAAGTCCTTAACTTCCTTTGCCGAAATTCGTAATCAAATGATGATTACGGCGCGAATTTTGGCAAAAGAACGCAATTTACCCGATGCTGATTATCGTGCTGTGATTCGTGAACTGAAGAAGGAACAGATCGCCAAAGACAAGGTGATGCCTTTATACGAGGCACGCTTGGCAGAGATTGAGGCAAGCATTCGTAAAGAAAAAATTGTTTCACTGCCAGATCGTAAAGCTAAAATTCGTTTGGCAACTGACGCAGAAAATGCGCAACAACCTGCACCGCATATGAGCCCCCCGCGTCTGATTGGTAACACTGGCGAATACGGCGAGTTTGTCTTAACGACCGGTATGCCAGCAGACCCTAGTGGTAAAGTTTTGCGCTTTGATGACTTTACGCATGAGGCGGGAACCTGGACTTTAACGGCGCATGAAGCGCGCCCTGGTCATGAATTACAGTTCGCTAAAATGATAGAAGCGGGCGTTTCGACGGCACGTGGCGTGTTTGCTTTTAATAGCGTCAATGTAGAAGGCTGGGCTTTGTATGCAGAAGCAGAAATGCAGCCATTTGAACCGACAGATGGACAACTTTTTGCTTTGCAAGCACGCGCCCAAAGAGCCGCGCGTGCCTTTTTAGATCCTATGGTGAATTTAGGTCAGATCACGCCAGAAGCGGTGCAATCTTTCTTAATGGATGAAGTTGGTTTATCCGAAGGTATGGCAAAGCAAGAGATGCAGCGCTATACCTTCCGCGCACCAGGGCAGGCGACTTCCTACTTCTATGGCTATCAGCAATTGATGGAAACTCGTCAAGCGGCTGAAGTCGCACTACGTAAAAAATTCGACCGTCAGGCTTTTAATGATTTTGTCTTGGCGCAAGGTTTGGTACCAGCGAAAATATTACGTCAGGCCGTGATGGAGGAGTTTGTCGCTGGACGATTGAAGTAAGCTTTTGCAGACAAGATGAAGGCGCATGGTTCAGGTATCATTAGAAATTAAGACCTGTAAGCATGCGCCTTTTGTTGAAGTGCGCTTATTTTAAGACTTTGAGCGCAAACACATCCTTGTCGTTTTGCAGACAACCATATTTTCTCAATTGCCCCTTCAAGTCGATCGCTTCTTGCATTGAACTTGATAAAAAATGGCGGCTCACCTTCAGGATCCCTTTTTTGCTGTCATCCGGATGGATACTCAATTGCATCTTGTCTTCATTCTTGAATAATTGACGGCAGCCTTCAATAAGCTCAACATTCGTTGACTCCATCGTAAATTCGAGTTGCATTTTTTGGACCACTTTTACAGTCTCCTGCGGTGCTGATCGGGTTAATGAGATGCGATCCCTTAAACCGTAAATTTGTACGCTGTAATAAGCGATGCCCAAGGCACATAAAATAATGATGAGTTTGCGTGTCATTGTAGAGATAAATATGGCTGTAAAAAAAGCTTAAAAATTCTGAAAGAGTAATTATAGTTTTTGGCTGTTTTTGACGGGAAAGAAACGAAAGCGAGAGTTTAGCCGATTTTTCCTGACTCGCTCTGGAGGATTTGGTGCATACTTAGTTTAACTTACGCTAGTGAGCACACCCATGGGCACCAGCATAAGCAGCCTTTGTCTTTGACATCACGCCCTATCCTTAGGAGCTCATTATGTCGGAAGAATTTACTGCTAATTCGCAGAGCCATACAAATCGAGAGCTTGATGATGCTATCAATCAGCTCAGCTTGGAAGAGCTCAAAATCCAATTGCGAGCGACCAATGCGTGGCAAGCGCGTATTTTACAATCATTGGACCATCTGCAATCAGGCTTGGTCATGTATGGGCCGGATGATGTTTTGGTTTTTTGTAATCGACGTTTCAAAGAGATTTATCCGGAAATAGCGGATGTCCTAAACCCTGGTGTCCCGTATAGCCAAATTGCACGCACGTTCTATCAACGCGAATATTATCGACGCACCAATCAAACCGAAGATGAATATGTGAATAGTCGCGTTGCACAGCATTTGAATCCCGACGAATGTGATGACGAATATTTGATGGCACCGGGTTCTTGGATTTTGGCCTCAGACAGAAAGACTGCGGACGGCGGAGTGATTGGTTTTCGACTCGATATTAGCGAACGCAAACGCGCCGAACAATTATTGGCAGAAACCGAAATGCGCGTAATGACTGAGTTGGAAAATAAAGTTGATGAGCGCACTCGCGACTTGCAATTGGCAAATCAGAATCTTGAGCAAGCGCTAGAAAATTTGCGCGGCGCGCAGCGACAATTGGTACAAAGCGAAAAGTTGGCATCTTTAGGTTTTTTAGTTGCCGGCGTAGCGCATGAGATTAATACGCCAATTGGCAATGCTCTATTAGTTGGGACGTCATTAAGAGAAGAAATTGAACATTTCGATCAGCAAACCAAGCTAAAAGTCACGCGTGGTCTGCTCGATAAACATGTCGATTTTATTCTCAAGGGAAGTGACGTGTTGGTGTCTAATTTAAAACGCTCCGCCCAATTAGTCCAAGGTTTTAAACAATTAGCCTTAGATAGAGCGACTGAACAGCACAGAGTTTTTAACTTGTTAGAAGTGATCGATGAGGTCATGTTGGCCATGGCACCGATCTTGAAGCGGACACCTTATACCTTGAGCATCGAAGTCGCTAGTGAATTGCAGATGCATAGTTATCCAGGTCCATTGACACAAATTATCGTCAACTTCATTAATAACGCTTTGGTGCATGCTTTTGAGGGTAGAGAAAAAGGAAGCATGTGTTTGCGGGCGGCGCTGCTTGATGAACAGCTGGTAGAAATTATGTTCATCGATGATGGTTGTGGAATGTCAGACGAAGTGGCAAAGCATGTCTTTGATCCATTCTTTACAACCAAGTTGGGGCAGGGGGGGAATGGTTTAGGTATGCATATCGCTTACAACATTGCCACCCAATTGCTTGGGGGCGAGATCCATGTGCAGACCGCGCTGGGGGAAGGAACAAGTTGGCGCTTAACAGTGCCCCGTGTGCTCATGATATAAGCGATTAAACTAAGTGAACTTTCCAATAGCGACAGCGCTAACCCTGTGTCCATTTGAACTCATTCGCACGCCAAAGTACTGTGTCAACACGCCCTAGTATTGACGCCAATTTTTTTCTTCATTGGTGGGTAAAATTTTCAATTTGTAATTGATAATTTTGGCATCCTGATCTGAGATTCTTTTACCAAAGTTCAGTTTCAAAAAATCCCACATATTTTTTTCCAATGCCTCACATTGCAAAACGGCACGACTCTTGCGCGTGTAGCGATGTTCATATTCAAGATCATCGCCATCTCGATCTTGTTCTCGCTCACGTTCGTAATATTGGCGAGGGCGCTTTTTTTCATTGTCTTGTTCTTTTTCGAACTGCTTAATTGGCAGAGTACAGTTTTCTTTAAATACAGTTCTCAGTTCGTAGTTAACATTGGTGTCACATTGTGAATCACGATGCGATAAAACCCAGCAACTTTTTTCGAGATCACGTTGACCATTAATTGAGCTTACTTTTTTGAGCACTTCGCTGTCTTTGATTTCGGTCGATTTTTCACCAACTTTGTTAGAACAAGGTTGGTCGGTATAAATCGATTTTCCTGAACCGGTGACACATTTACGCATTTGTGCTTGCGCAGACATACTTAACAGAGCGAATAGTGCAATCAGGCAAATACGATAGAAGATTTTCATGGTCACGATCAGAGAGGTGTAAAGAGCTGCGGTTGAACGCTAGAAAAGAAAATTGCGGAACACCGATTATACTGAAAGTGTTTTGAGTAGTGCAGAATAAAACGGTGTGAAATTGCCAATCAAAACTAGACAAATAATTGAGGTTAAATTTTCTACAAATAAAAACAGCGTCGATATGGACGCTGTTTTTGGATTTGCGCTGACTTTTTTACTGCTTATTGTGCCATCGCCAAGAATTGAGAGCGTTGTGGCGTTTTAGCTTGGATATTAACTTTGATACTATTCTGTAAAGAGTCAATCGATCCCCCCGTGCGATATTGGAAACTAATATTGAGCACGTCGCCCGCCACCACATCCATCGGTGTTTTGAGAGGCAGGGCCATATAGTGATTTAACCAGTCTATGGTTGAGTTGGTTTCTGCGACAACAGCAAGAATGTTTTTGGTTATAAAACGTAAGGCGCTTAGCTTACCACTTTGCTGTATCGTCACTTGACCTTCCCAGTCAATCCAAACATCATTTTCCTGAGTAAAATCGATCGCCGAATATAAGGTCGGTGGCGCGAGTTCTAAAGTATCGGCAGTGAACACCCCACCTAGTTGAAACTGAATGATCGGCGCTTGATAGCCCGAGAAATCATAGCGTTGTTGCAAAGGCTGCACAGCCATGAGGATTGCTTCTGGTATAAACACCGGCATGGTCTGACCAGGAAACTTCGCGGCATAGCGTTGTTTGAAATTTTCTATTACTTCGACTTGTTTTTCGCGCAGCATGGCGACATGAATCATTTCGCAGATGACGAAATCGACCGGTTCTGGCGGCACATATTCAAACGCATCGGCATGGATCACTTCGACTCGATCACCGTGACGATTTATTGCCAACAAACGCCGTGCCTCCGCCACCATGTCAGGATTAAATTCGACGCAATACACTTTCGCGGCAGACTGTGCGGCAAACCATGACAGCACACCAGTGCCACCGCCTAACTCTAGCACTTTGGCACCATCAAACACTTGACGCTGAATCGCCGCTTTGAAATTGTCCATGCGGTTCGCATCCATCAGCATATTGTGATGATATTGGAGCGGAATGAATTGGCCTAAATAGCAGCTCTCTGCTTCGCGTTCGACTAACATGGTCTTCCTTCCATCAATAAGTTGAAATCGACTTTGCAGCATGAATAAGCGCATGGTATCGATCAGTATAGGCGCAGGTTAGATGTTCGCCAATGTCTGAATTATCCGATTTATCAATCGAAATGAAGGGAGGAGTTGCGTGGTGTTTGTGCTTCAATTCGGAATTTGCTGCGGAGGGAGAATTTTATTACTTCAAAATATCGTAAGCATATTTTTTTTATTTTTTTGATTTGTATTGCCTGATAGGCTTGATTATCCCGATAATCATTTTTAGGCCAATCAGGCTTTAACAATATTTAGAAAACAACATGAGCACACAAATCTTAACACTAGGTGATGCACGACTCCGTCGCATTTGCACTCCAGTGACGAATCTAGCAGATCCTCAGTTCTTAAATGAGAGCAGAGATCTCAAAGCTGCATTGGAGGTGTTTCGTCAGCGACATGGCTTTGGGCGTGGTATTGCAGCGCCACAGTTAGGCATTGCAAAACGGTTTATCGCTTTGAATTTGGGAGCCGCAACATTCACGATGATTAATCCCATCATTACCTGGCGCAGTGCGGAGACATTTACCATGTGGGATGACTGTATGTGCTTCCCAGAGTTGTTAGTGAAACTAAGACGCCATGATTCTATCTCGGTACAATTTATTGATGAGCAAGCGATCGTTCAAAATTGGGAGCGGATAGCGCGCCCGATTGCCGAATTATTGCAGCATGAGATAGATCACTTAGATGGCGTATTGGCGACGGATTTGGCGACGGATGGAACAGATATTATTTCGCGTGATATTTTTGATGCAAATCCCGCGCAGTTTCAAAGCCAGGTTGACTACGTTATTACCCCAACCATAGGGTAAGAAAAAGGCGGAAACACCGATAAGTTCTATCTTTACCAAGGATTTAGTGAGCCACCTCAAGCCCAGTTTCGACCGAGTCGTCTTGAGTCGTTTATACTCTCACTTTCTGTGCCTAGTAAAGTAATTATTTTTTGCTAATTGACCTCGGTTCGTGGTGATGAGAACTGGCTCTCAATTGGTGTCAATTACGCAATCATACTAGGCACTCTTGTGGTTTTATGTGAGAAAACTATGTCAAGTATGGAATTGCCTGTGAATTCGGAACAGCAGGCATTGGAATATGTGGATTCGTGTGCATTGCCTACCACGTGGGCAAATTTTACTATGCACGCCTTTATTGAGCCTGCAACTGGTAAAGAACATGTCGCCTTGACTTTGGGTGATGTCGCAAATGGCGAATCGGTATTGGCACGCATACATTCAGAATGCTTGACTGGCGATGCACTATTTAGCAAACGTTGTGATTGTGGTCCGCAGCTAGAGTTAGCCATGCAAAAAATCGCAGCAGAAGGCCGTGGTGCGATTTTGTATTTGCGTCAGGAAGGTCGTGGCATAGGTTTGCTGGCGAAAGTACAGGCCTACCATTTGCAAGATGAAGGCGCGGATACCGTTGAGGCGAATCAAAAATTGGGATTCGCTGCAGACTTACGTAGCTATAGCTTGTGCGATCCTATGTTGAAACATCTTGGTATTCGCAGTGTCAAGTTAATGACGAATAATCCACGTAAAATTTCAGCACTTCAGAATATGCAGGTGAAAGTGGAAGAACAAATTCCACTGATCATCGCGCGCAATCCTTACAATGAACGTTACCTTGCAACCAAGGCGAGCAAACTTGGTCATATGTTAGTGCCTGATTTGTAATTGCTCGACGTTTTTTTGTCGTGTCATTAACGATGTAAAAAATTCGGATTCCACAGCGGATCTGGTTCTTTGGGACTCACAAAGCGAGCATTCTCGTTTTGTATTGCGATCACTTCATTTGATACATGCTTGGGCAGCCCACGACGCTTTGTTGGACGGTTTTGTACGAATAAGGATTCTAGGTAATTCTTCAAATAGCCCGGATCGCCGGCAAACAAGCAAATCTTCTGCCAAATGTGTGGGTATTCTTTTTTAATAAAGCTTTCTGGCGTAATCCTGTGAATAGCCGCTAGTGAGAGCGCGTTAGGGTTGCCGTGTTCTACATAAGAGAACGCTCTATCCTGCAATTTAGTTAGCTCGTGTGCGTCGACATCAGCAAATAGCTTGCCGATGGTTTGCATGCTGGTTTCAATTTTTGGCGCATCAAGCGCAGAATAAGGCGCTAAGGTGCGTAATATTTGCTCAGCGGTTGGCAATGCATCACGATTCCAGCGTATGGATTTAATACCAGCGCTTTTGAGTAGTTTGGGTGTTGGATACTCCTCGTCTTTGCTTGTTTCATCGATGGATTCAAGTTCGACTACGCACAGTAATTCAAGCTCTTTATTGAAAATCCCAAAATCGACATGACGTTCTTGTAGCTTTTGCAGCATGAGCTGTCGCTTTTTCTCATTGCTCACGTGCGCTTCTAAGATGGCTGCTAACTGTACATGGGGGAAAATCAGACAGTTGGGTAAAGCTTTTTGCAGGCGTTTAAAAAATATTTCTTCGTCGACGTCAAAGAATTTACGTGGTGCACAGTCGGGGAAGGATTGAGCGTCTTTATCGAGAAAATGAGAAAACATGCGAGCACCTCTCCAGCTAGATATTTTGATGAATGAAAATATACTTTCAAACTGAGATAATGCAAGTTAATTGA
>JAYVHZ010000545.1:0-12419 GCA_043770645.1 Undibacterium sp.
CCGCCGGGCATGGAAGAAATGACTGAGCAAATCAAATCTATGTTTTCTGGCGTCAGCAGTGGCCGCAAGAAGTCTCGACGCTTGAAAATCAAAGACGCCTTGAAGTTGATGATAGAGGAAGAAGCTGCCAAACTCGTCAATGAAGACGAATTGAAGCAAGACGCCATAAAAAATGTTGAGCAAAACGGCATCGTCTTTTTGGACGAGATCGACAAGATCGCTTCACGTTCTGAATCTGGCGGTGCTGAGGTTTCTCGCGCAGGTGTTCAACGGGACTTGTTGCCTTTGGTCGAAGGCACCACCGTTAATACCAAGTTCGGTATGATCAAAACCGACCATATCCTGTTTATCGCCTCCGGCGCTTTTCATTTTGCTAAACCCTCAGATTTGATTCCAGAATTGCAAGGACGGTTCCCGATTCGGGTCGAGCTGGAATCCTTGTCTATCGCTGACTTTGAATGTATCTTGACCAGTACCGATGCTTGTTTAACGCGTCAATATGAAGCATTGCTGGCAACGGAAGGGGTGGAAATCAAGTTCACCCCAGAAGGAATTCAGAAGCTCGCTGGAATCGCCTATTCGGTCAATGAAACTACGGAAAATATCGGTGCCCGTCGCCTTTACACGGTGATGGAAAAATTATTGGAAGAGATTTCCTTTGACGCCCATCAAAATAGTGGAAAAACCGTGGTGATTGACGCTACTTATGTGGAGCAGCGCTTGCAAGCTTTGTCAGTCAATGAAGATTTGTCGCGTTACGTGTTGTAAACGCAGTTCAATAACGGGGTCGAGATGGCAAATAAATCATTGGGAACTCGCCAAAAATTGGTGTTTCGTCTCGACCCCGCGCAAGCAAAACCACGCAATCCTATTGCCGTATTGGCCAAGCGTGGTGGTGCAGGCAGCCATCAGAAAAATAGTGCGGCTTTACGACAGGCACAAAAACAAGCGCTAAAAAAATTGCCAACTGAGGGCGAAGGGGATTAAACTGCACTGACTTATTGCTCAATCGCAATATAGCTATCGGAGTTTGTTATGCCAGGCTGTAGGAAACGTAAGTATTTAAATAAATATCGACACCCTTTGCGGCGGCGTGATTTAGTGACCCGTATGTTAGTCGAATTGGGGATGTCTTATGCCGAGTCTTTTGGCGGCTTAAAGGCGATCGCTTTTTTACGTGAAAAAAATGTACCCGAACCTGTGATTGCCCGGGTTATACGAGACGATTACCCGCTATATTGATTCCATCTTGGAATTGCGCGACAGCAGTCGCTCTATCATCTCGCGTGCTGCGACATGCTCAAATAAGACCCCAGCTACCGCATCTGTAATCGGCATCTCCACTTGTAATTCAAGGGCCAAAGCTTTGACCGCTTGCGCGCAACGTACGCCTTCTGCCACGTGTCCGAGTTCTTGGATGATCGTTTCTAAAGATTTACCTTCAGCAAGGGCCAGACCCACCTTGCGATTGCGTGACAAATTGCCGGTGCAAGTGAGGATTAAATCACCGACGCCAGTTAGCCCCATCAAGGTTTCTAGCCGTCCACCAAGTGCGGTGCAAAGTCGGCTGATTTCTGCCAGACCACGCGTCATTAAAGCTGCACGTGCATTCAGACCTAAGCCCAAACCATCGGCTACGCCAGTGGCAATCGCCATGATATTTTTGACCGCGCCACCAACTTCAACGCCAACCACATCATCGCTCGAATAGATGCGCAGACTAGGGCTATGAGCTGCCTTAACCACTAGCTGACACAGTTCAGTAGAATGCGAGGCAATGGTGAGCGCGCACGGTAGACCTTGTGCAACCTCTTGGGCAAAAGAAGGGCCGGACAACGCACCAGTAAGTACTTGCTCACCGAGTTCTTGTTTGACTACTTGGTGCGGTAATAATCGGCTGCTCTCTTCGAAGCCCTTACACAACCACACGACATGACGCAATGGGAAGGCTTTACACTGCTGCAGAATCGGACGCAAACCGGATACGGAACTGGCGATAATTAATAATCCATCATTCAACGCATGTTGAAGTGAAACGTTGAAATCGGCCGTCGCTTGTAAATTCTCAGGTAGAGCAAAGCCAGCTAGATAGTGCTGATTTTCGCGTCGATTTTGCATGTCCGCCATCGCCGCTTGATTGCGTCCCCATAATACAACTTGATTTTTGGCGGCAAGAGAAATCGCTAAAGCAGTACCCCAAGCACCAGCGCCCAGAACAGTAATTTTCATGATGAATCCGTCAACGAAGGAATTTAGGACAATGTGCGGAAAAGCAAAAAGCTTAGAGACCCCAGACTTCACTGGTACGGACAAAACCAGCTTGACCGTCGCGGTGTTTCACTTTTACCCAAGCACCGATTGCCGGCTCCGCCATCTCTAGCAAAACATGTTTGTCGGCACTAAATACCATGGCTGCCGATTCTTCAGCAGCAACGCGGATGCGGGCGGTGGCCGTTTTGACGATGAGGTTGCGACGTGTGATTAAGTCTTTTGCTTCGACCCAACTTAAATCACCGCTCATGTCGCGCACCCTGCACCAAGCGCCGGACGTCAAAATGACTTCGACAGGCATGCCTGCGGGAGCCACATATATTTTCATACCACGTGCGGATGGCGCATCGTACATGATGATAGGCGTGGCACCGATGGAACGGAATTCTAAAGCTTGGGAAAGACCTGAGACAGAGCTTAATCCTAACAAAACCAGGGTAGAGAGTCTGGAAATAAGGCGCATTGCGTAACCTAGGATAAAGGTCTAAAAGAGTCGGACTTACACAAAACAGACGCTGACGTTGTTACGTTCGCCTCGCCGTACAATTGTACTGTCTTCGGCTCCGCGCCTAGTCAGCGCAATTTTGCGTAAATCCTAAATAAAGAACCCATTACTCCTGAGATAGGAATAATGGGTCGGTAAAACAATTAGTGCGTTGTTGCTGGTGCTGCTTCAGCGGTACCAGCTTCTGCTGCCAATTTAGCTTGTTCAGCCATGTTAGCTAAACGCTGTTGGTAGAATGCTTCGAAATTGATTTCTGTCAAATGGATCGGTGGGAAACCAGCGCGGGAAATCGCATCTGCTACGTTAGAACGCAGGTATGGATAGATGATGTTTGGGCAACCGATGCCTAACAATGGATCCATTTGTTCTTGTGGAATATTGCGTGCTTCAAAAATACCAGCTTGTTTCGCTTCAACCAAGAATGCGACTTTATCTTTGATTTTTGCTGTCACTGTTACAGTCACAGTGGACTCAACGATGCCTTCAGCCAATGGCTCAGCCGCGACGTCTAAAGTGACTTCGATACTTGGCGCTTCTTGCTCCAAGAAAATCGCTGGAGAGTTTGGTTGCTCGAGCGACAGATCTTTCAGATAGACGCGTTGAATTTGGAAAATTGGCTGCAAATTTTGGTCGGACATGTGAGACTTTCTAAAAATTCTATAAATTAATCAGGAACAACTAGCTGCTTACTTAGGGACGAATATGGAAAATTCAAGCCCCATTCTGCCTTGTTCCATAAATGCTGCGAATAATCCATGCAAATAAACACTGCTGACAAACTAAGCAAACTAAGGTGACGAAACAGAATCAGCCTTCTATTGTAGCAAGCAGAGTGAAAAAACCGCAATCAAAGCTGCTTGTGCACTGCGTTTTATGTTGGATTTAGTAGTGAATCGAGTTGGCCAGCACGATCTAATGCTGATAAATCATCAAAACCGCCTACATGTGTTTCTCCTATGTAAATCTGAGGCACAGTGCGGCGTCCGGTTTTTTGCATCATCGCTTCGCGAATCGCAGGATCGAGATCAACTCTGACTTTTTCAATCTCTTCTACGCCTTTGGACTTCAATAAGCGTTCAGCCATCACACAGTATGGACAAACGGCGGTGCTATACATCACAACATGGGCAGCCATATCAACTCCTTACTTAACTGTTGGTAAGCCCTGCGACTGCCAGGCCGCAACACCACCGTCTAAACTAAAGGTTTTTTCGAAACCAGCTTTATTCAAAATGGAAACCGCGCTACTAGAACGCACACCGCTGGCACAAACTGCGATCACCACATGCGCCTTAGACTTCTCGATTTCTTTAATTCTGGATTCTAATTCCTTCAGCGGAATGTTCTTGGAGTTAGGCAAACGACCGGTAGCAAACTCTTCGGCACTACGAACATCGAGTACCAAAGTTTTACCTTGATTCATGTACTGTGTCGCTTGCAGTTGCGAGACTCGAGCGCCGCGTCTTTGCAGGCTAGGGAGTAATAAGGCACCGCCGGAGATGATGGCGATAGACAGTAAAAGCAGGTTGTCGCTAATGAAATTCACAGTTTTCCCGTGTTAAGAAAGTTTATAAGTGGTTAAAGACAAGCGCCTCATTATAAAATAGATGGGGAAATTAGTTTTAAACTGTTTTAAATCTTGATTTAGAACCGTCATAAGTTCCTTTCTGCTCCTCTTCAACCACAGTAAATAAGCAAATATCATGTATAAAATTGTATTGATGCGCCATGGCGAATCCACTTGGAATCTCGATAATCGTTTTACCGGCTGGACCGATGTTGATCTGACTGAAAAAGGCGTGGCCGAAGCGCGTCAGGCAGGAAAATTACTGAAAGAGGCTGGCTTTACTTTTGATTTGGCTTACACCTCCGTATTAAAGCGCGCGATCCGTACCTTGTGGGGAACTTTGGACGAGATGGATTTGATGTGGTTGCCAGTGCAACATGATTGGCGTTTGAATGAACGTCACTATGGTGCGCTGCAAGGTTTGAATAAGGCAGAAACGGCTGCGAAATATGGCGATGAGCAGGTTTTGGTATGGCGCCGTAGCTACGACACACCACCAAATCCTTTGGCAGAAGATGATGAGCGCACGTCGTTCAATGATCCACGTTATGCCGGTTTAAAACGTGAACAAATTCCTTTGACCGAATGTTTAAAAGATACCGTTGAGCGGGTAGTTCCGGCTTGGAATGATGCTATTGCTCCAGCAATCCGTTCTGGTAAACGTATTATTGTTTCTGCCCATGGCAATAGTTTGCGTGCACTGATTAAAATGTTAGACGGCATTAGTGATGCTGATATTGTGAATTTAAATATTCCAAATGGTCAGCCATTGGTTTATGAATTAGACGCCGATTTAAAGCCAATCAAGAGCTACTACCTAGGCGATCAAGACGCGATAGCTGCGGCACTAGCGGCGGTAGCAAGTCAAGGCAAGTCGAAATAATTCGATGGCATTTTCTTCTTCGCTTCAAAATCTGCACCTTGGCAAACTGTCTTTATCAAAATGGGTAAAGACAGTTTGTCTTATTTCTAGTGTGAGCTTGTGCATCTTGCCGAGTATGTCTCACGCCCAAAGCGCACGCGCTAAAGAAAAAAAACAAGCAGAAGTTAGTCGTATTGAATTACAACAGAAGCTCAAGGCTTTAAAAAAGGACATCAGCAAAACTGAGTCAGCTAAAGAAAAAGCCAGTGATGCTTTGGAAGATTCTGAGCAAGCGATTTCTGAAGCCAATCGTTCTATCCGTGATTTACAAATCGAACAACGAGCAGCGAACGAGCGATTACATCAACTGATTGCCGAACAAGCGCGATTAACCGCGCAAGTTGAAAAGCAAAAAAAACAATTGTCCGATTTTTTGCGTCGCCAATACATGCATGGTGATAGCGACAGAATTAAATTACTGTTGTCGGGAGACAACCCTAATCGTATTAATCGTGACTTGCACTACATGAGTTATGTATCGCAGACGCAGGCAAAAATGATCGCCGCTTTGCGTACCAGCTTGGAAGACATTGAAAGCAATAGACAAGCAGCACAAGAAACCAAAGATGCGCTGGATGAAATTGCGCAAGAAGAACGTGAGCATAAACAGGGCTTAGAAAAAGAGAAAAAGCGTCACGCTTCGCTGTTATCGCAACTTGCTACTAAGTTACATACCCAAAAGAAGGAAGCAGCAAATCTTGAAAAAGATGAGCAACGTTTGAGTAATTTGGTATCACGCCTGAATAAGCTGATGGAAGAACAGGCTAAAGCGGAACAGGCACGTTTGGCGCAGCTAGAAAAACAGCGTAAAGACAGATTAGCGCAAGACAAAGCGCAGCGAGAAAAGAATCAAGTTGCTGGCCAAAGTCCTAGCAAAGTAAGCAAAGACGTAGAAGATAATAAAGTCAGTAAAGGGATGACAGTGGAACAAACACCTATTCCTGGCATGTTTGATGGACAAGAATTTGGTCGACTGAAAGGGCAACTACGATTGCCAGTGAAAGGCGAACTTATTGCTAAATTTGGCACTAAACGCGGTGATGGTCCTAGTTGGAAAGGCTTGTTTATCAAAGCTAACGAAGGTGCAGAGGTGAAGGCGATCGCCGCAGGTAAAGTGGTGTTTGCTGAATGGCTACGTGGTTTTGGCAATATGATTATTCTTGATCATGGTGGTCAATATCTAAGCCTTTATAGCAATGCACAAGCGGTGCTAAAACATGCTGGCGACACTGTCAAAGCTGGCGATACGATTGCCAATGCTGGCAACAGCGGTGGTAATGAGGAAACAGGTCTATACTTCGAAATGCGATTTAAGGGACAAGTGTTCGACCCAATGGTATGGGTTCGCAAATAAACCCTTTCAATTTGATGCAATCATTCTTTACGGCTAACGCCGATTCGTGACTATGGGCAGTAAATTAAAAAGTTTTAGCTTAATCAGTTTCGGCGTTGTCGTCGGGGTTGCTGCCTCCTTGCAGTATTCCGCCATTGCGCAAAAAATGAGTGGTATGCCTTTACCACTAGAAAAACTCAGTGAGTTTTCTGAGATTTTTGGCATGATTAAATCGGACTATGTTGAGCCGGTCGAAGACGAAAAGTTGCTAACCGAGGCGATCAACGGCATGGTTAGTTCGCTTGACCCGCATTCTGGCTACTTAGATAAAAAATCCTTTAAAGAATTACGTGAGGGCACCGAAGGCAAGTTTGTCGGACTCGGCATTGAAGTCGCAATGGAAGATGGCTATGTAAAGGTCGTGTCCCCGATCGAAGACTCTCCGGCTTCACGAGCTGGCATTCTGCCTAGCGACCTAATTACCCGCATTGATGGTGTCCCGATTAAGGGTTTGAGTATCGATGATGCGGTCAAAAAAATGCGCGGAGAACCGAATACCAAAATCACTTTGACTATAGCGCGTAAGACCGAAGATAAGCCGATTGTGGTGACCTTGACGCGTGAATTAATTAAGCAGCATAGCGTGAAGGGCAAAGTAGTCGAACCTGGTTATGCGTGGTTGAGAATCTCACAATTTCAAGAGCCTACGCTTGATGATATGGTGAAGAAAATTAATGCGCTGTATGCGCAAGATCCGGCCTTGAAAGGCTTAGTTTTAGATTTGCGCAACGATCCGGGTGGCGTACTACCGGGAGCGATTGGTGTTTCTGCCGCCTTCTTGCCCAAAGATGTGGCGGTGGTTTCTACCAATGGCCAAGTGGAAGATTCTAAGCGCACCTATTTTGCGAAAAAAGAGTTTTATCTCGGACGTGCTGGAAGTGACCCACTAGCCAAGTTACCCCCTGCGGTGAAGAATGTGCCTATGGTCGTGTTGATCAATACCGGTTCCGCGTCAGCGTCTGAAATTGTCGCAGGTGCGCTGCAAGACTATCGTCGCGCGACTATCTTGGGAACCCAAAGTTATGGAAAAGGTTCGGTACAAACAGTGCACCAAATCACCGATGATACGGCGATTAAATTGACCACGGCTCGCTATTACACCCCGCTGGGCAGAGCGATTCAGGCCAAAGGCATACAACCCGATTTGCGGGTAGAAGAAACAGCCAATGGCGATGGTTTTAACGCCCTGCGTTCGCGCGAAGCTGATTTACACAAGCATTTGAGTAATGACAAAGAAGCGGAATCTGACGCTGCTGGGGTGGATGAACTTGAAGAAGAAAAGCGTTTAATTGAATTGGCCAAGAAAAGTGTGCCGGTTGATTTTGGCAGCAAAGACGATTTTCAATTGCGGCAAGCGCTGAATCATTTGAAGGGTTTGCCAGTGAAGGTCACACCTTTGAAAACCGCGAAGCTGGAACAGGTTGTGGAAGAGGCGACCAAAATTGCAACGCCAAAGAATAAATCCGTAACTAGTAAACAGCAATAGTCTCCCTCCACAACGATAGAATTCGGAACATGAATGATAATCAGTTGTTGCGTTATTCGCGGCACATCTTGCTCGATCAAATCGGGATCGAAGGTCAACAAAAAATACTCGCCGCTCATGCCTTAGTGATTGGCGCAGGCGGTTTGGGTTCGCCTGCTGCTTTATATTTGGCTAGCGCTGGCATCGGCAAGCTGACCATCGTCGATGATGATACGGTTGATTTGACCAATTTACAGCGCCAGATATTACATACGACCGAACGGCTAGGACAAAATAAAGTCGACTCTGCCAGAATCAGTCTGCAACAAATCAATCCTGAAGTGGACGTGCTGGCCGTGAAAGAGCGCTTACAAGGTCAGCGCTTATCCGATTTAGTGGCAAGCGCCAACGTAGTCTTGGATTGCTGTGATAATTTCGAAACCCGACATGCCGTGAATGCCGCGTGTGTCGCGCATGGTGTGCCACTAGTGTCTGGTGCTGCGATTTCCTTTGACGGACAACTTAGCGTGTTTGACACCCGTAAAGCAAATGCGCCATGTTATGCCTGCTTATTTCCTGCCGATCAGGATGTTGAAGAAGTTCGCTGCTCTACGATGGGCGTATTTTCACCTTTGGTCGGTATCATCGGCACGATGCAAGCGGCTGAAGCTTTGAAACTGGTGATGGATTTAGGGCGGAGTTTAAATGGTCGCTTGATGATGCTCGATGTATTAACGATGGAATGGACTAGCATAGGCATTAGTAAGAATGATGACTGCCCAGTCTGCGGATCAAAACACTAAGCTCGCTGCAAGTGCGCTACAAGTGCGCCACGTAAAGCATTACAGACAATAATTTCATCCGCTTGTTGTAAGTCCTTGATGGTTAATGAACGCTCACATGCTTGCATTTGCTGATCTTCCAGTAAAACACTACGCATAATGCCTGGCAATACACCGTCGCTCAAAGGCGGTGTAAACCATTGACTCCCGATTCTGGCGAATACATTACTGCGACCACCCTCGGTGATAAATCCGTTTGGATTGATGAATAAACTATCGAAGGCGCCAAACTTTTCAGCGGCTTGCCAAGCTTGATCATAGATCAGTCGATGACTACTTTTATGGGCTAGGAAGATAGCTGTCGTTTTACATACTTGAGGTGAGATTAAGATCCGTACTGGTTCAGTAATCGGGCTCAAAATAGCATGTTGAATTTGTATTTGTCCTCGGCAGTTGAGCGACAGGCGCAATCGGTAGGCAGTCTGTGGTGCTAATTGATCGCAGCATGCTTGCAACTGCTGCGCAGTGTCTTCACGATCAAACGAAAATTCAAAATAACGGGCTGAGGTTTGTAGTCGGTTCAGATGCCTATGCAGATGTCTGCAGCCGAGTTCTCGTGTCGCAAACATCGTCTCAAATAATTCAAAATCTGGCTTTAATCCGGTTAAAAATTTGGCTTTCAACGCGCACTCCGCAAACTCCTCTTGTGCCACACTATCATAAACGATACCAGCGCCGACGCCCATCACCCCTTGCCGGCAACCTTGCGCATCCTCGGCCTGCAAGACCAAAGTTCGTATCGGTACGGATAGGCAAAAATTGCCGATACCCTGTGAAGGTGGGGCTGGATCAAACCAGCCTATTGCGCCGGTATATACGCCACGATCTTCCGTTTCGAGTTCACGAATAATTTCCATAGTACGATGTTTCGGTGCTCCAGTGATGGACCCGCAAGGAAACAGCGCGGACATGATTTGCTCTAGCTTGAGTTCAGGGCGTAATTGTGCCGTGACGGTCGAGGTCATTTGCAACACACTGCTAAAGCGTTGCACCTCAAATAGGGCGGGAGCGGCAACGCTGCCAGTTTGGGCAATACGTCCTAAATCATTGCGTAGCAAATCGACGATCATCAAGTTTTCTGCCCGATTTTTCGGATCTAGGCGCAACTCTTCCGCGATCTGCAGATCGCGTGCATTGTCTCCGCTCGCTGCGGCCGTTCCTTTCATCGGTTTTGCGGTTAAGTGCCCGTGTTGATGACGGACAAATAGCTCGGGTGATAACGATAAAATAGTGCTTCCATCAGGTAAGGCGATCAGCGCGGCAAAGGGAACTGGTTGGCGTTTGCGTAAGGCTCGATACAAGGCGATTGCCGAGCCATAGGTGTGGAAATGTAAGCGATAAGTGTAGTTGACCTGGTAAGTGTCGCCCGCTGCAATGTAGTCACGAATCTTTTCGATGGCTTTGGTGAACGATTCCTCATCCACATTGGCACGAATGTCACGAACGCCTGCATGTTGTTCAGCACACTGTTGTTCAAGCCAATCCGCCACTTGCTGTCGATTCCAGCGTTGGCATTCTTGAAATATTAAGAGCTGTGAAATTTGGGCAGATTTAGCGGGAGTCGGACGTCTTTCAATTGCTTGAAGTTGTGCTCCGGTTTCGTAACTCAAAACCGCTAGTACATATTGACCAGTCTGTAGTGCTTGTTGCGCCTGTTGCCACATAGGTGGCCATGCTTCCGCTGTGGCACAGGGAAGACAACTAATCAGACCGGAATAAAATCGCGAATCGCTAGCATCACTTTGCGCATCATCCAATAATGCGAAGCAGTCTAAATTGTTGAGTAAAGGGGAGTTCAAGGGAGTTAGAGTGGGCACAATACTTACACCTGATTAGAATCGGGCTTAGTTTACCCCTAGATTGTCATCCTTGCAGTAAGCCGATTCATTTTCCTGCCTTGAATGTAAAAATAGGTAAAATTGAGCCAGACCAAGAACAAGCTTGAAACCAAAATGCTTGTGGCACGTTAGCAGCAGAGAGCCGCAATAAACGCGCTATAATGCGCGCTCAAAGCGACTCCTGATGTGGTCTGAATTCGTTTAGATGAATCTTTTGATCACAGGCAGTTGTGTACAATAATTGTTTAATCTGGGTTGTCCTAATCATTCGCTCACTTATCTCATTTATACAAATAAAATCATGATAAAAAAATCTCCTATCGCCTTGGCGGCCTTATTGTTAGCCCTTGGAACTGCTTCTATTTCTGTCATGCCAGTAACTGCCTATGCGCAAACTGCCGAAGAGAAGGAAAAAGAAAAAGCGAAAAAGGAAGTGATACGTACCGAATGGTCGAAGCCTTACACCGAAATTCAAAAATTGATGGCGGAAAAGCAGTTTCCAGTCGCCCTTGAAAAGTTAAAATTTTTCGAGACATCTGAAAAGAAAACCGCGTACGAAGAATTTGTCGTAGTCCGTACCAAAGCAGCGATTGCTTCAGGCATGGGTGACAATGCATTATTGGCCAAGTGTTTCGAAGAAATGATCGGCAGCGAATTTTTACAGCAAGAAGAAAAAATGCGTTTCACAGAAGGCTTGGCTGGGATTTTCTATAATCTCAAGCAATACAATGATTCGCAAATTTGGACCAAGCGTTATTTGGCTTTAAATCCAAATCACACCGTGATGCAAGATTTGTTGGTACAAAATTATTATTTGGCAGAAGATTTCACTAATTCTTTGAAAGAGGTCAAAGCCCAAGTCATGGCAGACGAAAAGGCATCCAAAGTACCTGATGAAAAGCGCCTGCGTTTGCTGCATGGTTCTGCGATGAAGTTGAAAGATATCGATAGTTCAACCCAAGCATTAGAGATGTTGGTGAAATACCATCCAAACAAAGATTATTGGGCAGATTTGATGTATCGCTTAATCGCCAAACCGGGCTTTAGCGATCGTATGCGTTTGGACTGGTACCGTATTATGCTGGCTCTAGAAAACCTGGAAGATGATACTCAGTTTATGGAAATGGCGGAAACAGCTTTATTGGCTGGTTTGCCCTTAGAAGCTAAAAACATCGTCGATGCTGCTTATAAAGGCGGTTATTTCGGCAAGGGTAAAAATGCCGCCAAGCATAAGCCTTTGCAAGACAAAGCGAATAAGCAGTCAGCAGATGATGCAAAATCTTTAGATGCTGGTGAGGCAGCAGCCAAGGCAGCCAAAACTGGGTTAGGCATGGTCAACATGGGTTATAACTTCGTCACCTATGGACAATATGAGCGTGGTATCGCATTGATAGAAGCAGGTCTGGCAAAAGGTGGTTTGAAATATCCAGACGAAGCCAAGTTGCATTTAGGGATGGCGTATCACAAAGCCGGCAATAAAGCCAAAGCAGTCGAGGTGTTGAAGACCGTGCAAGGGAATGATGGCTCGGTGGAATTGGCGCGTTATTGGACTTACATGAAGTAAGTCTGAGCTAAGCATAAAAAAGCAGTAAAGATTTCGTCTTTACTGCTTTTTG
>JAYVHZ010000546.1:0-14065 GCA_043770645.1 Undibacterium sp.
CTTCGGTGCCCGAACTACCCGGCAAGACCGCTGTGGAATTATTCGACGCGGTACGTGCTGGTGACATCAAGATTATTTGGATAGTCTGTACCAACCCAGCGCAATCCATGCCGGATCAAAATCTGATACGTGTCGCTTTAGAAAAAGCCGAACTCGTGATCGTGCAAGAGGCTTATCACAACACAGCAACGGTCGCGTACGCCGATATACTTTTACCCGCATCGACCTGGCCAGAGAAATCCGGCACCGTCACTAATTCCGAACGCAGAATCTCACGCGTGCGCGCTGCGCTACCTGCCATCGGAGAAGCTCGCCACGACTGGCAAATTGCAACGCAGTTCGCACAAATTTTAGGTAGAAAATTACATAAAGAAAAACCCGATTTTTCTTACGAAGATCCAGAGACCATTTGGAACGAACATCGCGACAGTACAGCGGGGCGCGATCTCGATATCACCGGTTTATCATATCCACTGTTAGAGGAGCATGGGCCACAGCAATGGCCATTTCCTGCTGGCGTCAGTGTAGGAGAAAAACGTCTCTACCAAGATCATAAGTTCGCGACTATCAATGGCAAAGCCCGCTTTATCAATTGCAGCTATGTGGCGACGGCAGAAAAAATCACGCCGCGCCATCCATTTGCTTTAAACACTGGTCGACTGCGTGATCAATGGCATGGCATGAGTAGGACGGGTCTAGTCGCACAACTCTATGCCCATGCGCCCGAGCCTTGCATAGAAATGGCAGCGCAAGATATGCAACGCCGCTTTCTACAAGATTGTGATTTTGTCGAGGTCAGCAATCAGCGTGGTACACAAATTCTGCGTGCGAAAGCCAGTGATCAACTTAAGGCTGGGCAAACGTTTATTGCCATGCATTGGGGTGAAGAGTTCCTCTCGGGTAGCCGACGCAGCCAAGACCAAGCTGATCAAGCTGATCAAGCAGAGCAAACACTGTACGGCGTGAATAGTCTATGCAATCCAGCCATCGATCCGATTTCTAAACAAGCTGAGCTGAAGCACAGCGCTGTCAAAATCACCAAGATCGATTTGACATGGGAATTCGTCGCCTGTGTTTGGATTGATTCATCTCGCATTTTGGAATTGCAAAAGGAACTGCGTCAATACTATCCGCACTTTGCTTACGCTAGCTGCGTATTGTTTGGACGCGAACGCCAAGGCTTATTATTTCGTGCCGCGAATGCGATCGCCGTGGCAGCAGAAATCACCACGGCAATCGAACGCTTGCTCGGCTTACATGGCGAACTCGTTCTGCAGTATGGCGATGCCAAACGCGGCACGGCTCGCCGGCTGTTGATAGAAAATGCACCTGACTTATCATCGCAAAAACGCATTGCAGGTTTTGCGCTATCGGGCGATATTGCGGCAGAGAGCTGGCTTAAGCAATTACTCTTGGATGAAGAAGTGCTGACGATTACGCCAGCTTTGCTCGCGCAATCCAGACCAACTGGCGGCAACACACCACAATATGACAACGACAATCAAGTCGTGTGTACTTGTTTTAATATCAAAGTACAACAAATCAGACAGACAATCTCATTTAGCGTGGGGAACGAAAAACAACGCTTATTGAAGCTGCAGGAGTCTTTGCGCTGCGGTACTAATTGCGGCTCTTGTTTACCCCAATTGAAGCAATTTGTTCGCGAAGTCGGGCAGAAAGAAGACGTAGAGAAGCTCTGATAAATCCTTTATGCTTGAATAAGTTGATTTGAGCTTGCACCGCAGCCTGATTATGTGGCACTCTGCCAGTTCATTTGCCGCCCGATCATCCGATCAGCGGCGCACTCAAATTGGACTGAACACGTATGCGACATTTTCGATTTTCCATTTTCATTTCTTTTATCTGCTTAGGTCTCGCAACTTATTGGGGCTACACCCATGGTGGTGCCACTGCTGCTGCTAGTGCACTGGGTATCGCATTGATTTTAGCGATATTGGAGATTTCACTTTCCTTCGACAACGCCGTTGTAAACGCCTCGGTTCTCAAAAATTGGAATGCCTTTTGGCAAACACTGTTTTTAACCGTCGGTATTCTTATCGCCGTCTTTGGTATGCGTTTAGTGTTTCCACTTGTGATCGTGGCGGTTGCGGCGGATTTGGGCATGGCTGAAGTCTGGAATCTCGCGCTGGATAATCCTAAAGAATTTTCAACGCATTTAATTAAACACCATGCCGAAGTCGCGGCTTTTGGTGGCGTCTTCCTGCTATTGGTATTTCTCAACTTCCTCCTCGATGATGAGAAAGAAATGCACTGGTTGGGCAATGTCGAAGCCAAGATTGCCAGTTTTGGGAGGATTGGATCTATCCCAGTCTTAATCGCGCTGGGTGTGGTCGTTGGCAGTGTCAGTCTGGTCGAAGTCTCGCAACAATATGCCGTATTGCTATCCGGCGTATGGGGCATCATTGTTTACGTCGGGGTCGACTTCATAAGTAGCCTATTAGAGAAACAAGAAGTGACGGATGTGAACGTCGGCGCAGTAGTAAAAAGTGGCGGTATTGGCGGCTTCCTGTATTTAGAGGTGCTCGATGCGTCTTTTTCTTTTGACGGCGTGATTGGTGCGTTTGCGATCACTAGCGATGTTGTCATTATTATGCTGGGCCTGGCAATTGGCGCTTTTTTCGTGCGTTCAATGACCGTGTATTTGGTCCGTCAAGGCACCTTGGAGGAATATGTCTATCTGGAACATGGTGCACACTATGCGATCGGTATCTTGGCGCTCATTATGTTTGTCAGTATCAAGTACCATATTCCCGAAATTTTCACGGGGCTGATTGGTGTCGCATTTATTGCGGCTTCGCTGTGGTCGTCGGTGAAACATAAAAGAACGGTAGGATCGCACTAGGTCATCAACAAACATCGCGCATTTACCTCCCATCCTTTCCAACAGAGCTGCGGACTTTTGTCCTCAGCTCGCGACTTGCCCCTTCAAAACTCCTCAAACGCTTGATTTTAAACATTTATTGCTAGTCACTCGTGCGCTAAATAGTGGCAATAAAAAGTTTACTTCCCCAATGGCAATTTAATAGCACTAAAAAACAACTAGTGTCTAATTTCCTACATCTATCACAAAATAATTTACTGATATTCTTTAAAAATATAAGTAATATATTTAAATATGCCTGTGATTTATGATTTATCTCATTTAGATTTTTTTGATATCCACAGGCATTCCCTGCCCCATGATCAAAAAAACTGCAGACTCTTGGAGGAGACTTATGTTGCATCAATTTCATTCCAGCGCGTAAAGCCATCACGGTGTTTGTATGCCCCAAAAGCATTCATATAAATCATGAATTCACTTTCCAGATATACCAAACACGCCATCTCAATAACGACATTCTGACAAGAAGTCATTGGTAAGACTTGCAGATTTTAGTTAACAGACCGCATCACTCTGCGACTAAAACCACTGAAAAACAGTGGAATGGGACTCTGCACGCCTAACAAAGTCAATTCTTGAAAACAGAAGATTGAAACCTCAAGCACTTTTGGAAGTAAGCATTTTTGGAAGTAAGCACCTATTACATTAATTTTCGTCATAAACAATGATCGGGAGAGTATTTTGAAAACATCACATACAAGTCAGGTGAGCACACGCTGGGCAATCAGCGCAGTCAGCCTGGCAATCAGCTTTGTCGCTGGTACCGCTTTCGCAGGGGCCACACATACAACACAAGACCTTAGAACAGAACAAGCAAAACGAATCGGAAAAGTCGCTAGCACCGAGGCTCAACTGGTAGGCGAGCACCGCCAGCAGAAAAGTTTCAGCGCAGCGGAACGTAAGCCTAGTGCGCCACCACAACTGAACGCAAAATTGCAATATGGCGGCAATGAAAATACCGCTAAACAGTTGATTAATCGTCCATCATCAGTTAAGAAAAGCGCATCGTCTCGATCTTTGACTACTGCTGCAGCATGTGACACACAGTTATTTGCCACATCGAGTGGCACTGCCTTAGTGAACGCAGTTAAAGCCAGTACAACTGACTGCTTAAACGGGCTTTACAGTGTAACCGGCACAAGCGCGGGACAGATCTTCAACGAAGCGAAAATGATCACGATTGCGGATGCTTTCCGTGCTTCATCAGCTAGTTACAACGGCACTAATTCTGGCAGTACGCTGCAGTTGGTGATGTTTTTGCGCGCTGGATACTATGTCAATTACTACTACGGTGCCGATACTGGAGCCTATGGCAATAATTTAAAAACTTCTATTCGGGGCGCATTAGATGCTTTCGCTAACAATGGCAACTTTGGTTTAGTCAACGACGCACACGGGGAAACACTTGCAGAGGTCATTACTTTGATCGACAGCTCAACAGAAAATGCACGTTACTTAAACACTGCAATTAAGCCCTTACTTACCAACTACAACAGCAGCTATAACGCCTCTTGGTGGATGAAAGGAGCAGTGAATAATTCTTTTACCGTCCTGTTCAGAGGTCATCAAAATGCGGATTTCAAGACCTTGGTGCAATCTGATCCCAGCATCATTGATACGCTTTACAATTTCGTCAACGCTAACTTTAGCCAACTCGGCACGGATACTGGCTACTTGATGGCAAATGCGGGTCGTGAACTCGGACGCTTCTTGCAGTATCCAGAAAGCGGCTCTCTCAAGAGTCTCGCAAAATCCCGCGCCAAACTCTTGATTGATCGTAGCAGCATCACAGGATCGACCGCTAAGCTATGGATCGGGGTTGGTGAAATGATCGTTTACTATGACAAAGCCAACTGTAGCTACTACAGTTTGTGCGATTTCCAAACACGCGTAGAAACTACCATCCTGCCGATCAAACATAGCTGCAGCCCAACTTTACGCATCCGTGCTCAATCCATGACACCAGCGCAGTTGACTGAAACTTGCAATATTCAAGCTGGTCAAGAATCTTACTTCCATCAAGAATTAGCGACCAACAAAGTTCCTGTTGCCAACGACAACAACACGCAATTAGAGATGAATGTTTTCGCAAGTAGTGATGATTATGGAACCTACGGTGGAGCAATCTTCGGTATCGATACCAACAACGGCGGTATGTACCTCGAAGGTGATCCATCTGTCGTCGGTAACCAAGCTCGCTTTATCGCGTATCAAGCGGAATGGCTATTGCCAAAGTTTGAAATTTGGAACTTAACGCATGAATACGTCCACTATTTGGATGGTCGCTTCAATATTTATGGTGATTTCGGTGCAGCAATGGGTGTTAGTTCTGTGTGGTGGATCGAAGGTTTTGCTGAATACATGTCCTACAGCTACCGCAATATTGGCTATGACGGTGCAAAACAGCAAGCAGCGCTTGGTACGTATAACTTAAGTACCATCTTCAAAAACGACTATAACTCTGGTCAAACCCGCGTCTATAACTGGGGTTACTTAGCGGTGCGTTATATGTTCGAAAAACAGCGCGCTAAAGTCAATACAGTGCTGAGCAATTTCCGTCCAGGTAATTGGACTGGTTACACTAGCTACATGAATGGTGCGAGTATGAGTAATAGCATGGACACCAGCTTCAAAGCTTGGTTACCTTGCGTGAACAATCCTAGTGCAGCAGGATGTACAGGCACACCACCAACGAACGTCTTGCCAGTCGCGAGCTTCAACAATACCGTGTCGAATTTGTCTGTGAATTTTTCAGATACATCAACCGATAGCGATGGCTCAATTGCATCACGTTCATGGAATTTTGGTGATGGCACGACATCGACAGCTGCCAATCCAGCAAAAACCTACAGCGCTTCGGGTACTTACAATGTTGTCTTGACCGTCACTGACAATAGTGGTGGCACAGCGAGCACAAACAAATCGATTACTGTTACAGCGAGCAATGTCTTGCCGGTCGCTGGCTTCACTAATACGGTTTCAAACTTGTCTGTGAACTTTACTGATACATCGACGGATAGTGACGGTAGCATCGCTTCACGTTCATGGAGGTTTGGCGATGGCACCACATCCACTGTGGCTAATCCAAGCAAAACCTATAGCGCAGCAGGAACATACAATGTGGTATTGACAGTCACTGATAATCTCGGCGGTACAGCGAGTACGAATAAATCAATCACAGTCACAGCGGGTTCAAGCAATGCATTACCGGTTGCTAACTTCACGTCAGGCGTTACTGGTTTGACTGCCTATTTCACTGACTCCTCGACCGATAGCGATGGGACGATTGCTTCACGCTTATGGAATTTTGGTGACGGCACAACGTCAAGCCTAGTTAATCCAGCGAAAACTTATGCTGTTGCGGGTACCTATACTGTCACATTGAGAGTGACGGACAATCAGGGTGCACAAGCAACCAGAACAGCAACAGTCACAGTCGTTGCTACTGGTAGCGCAGAGTGTACTGATGCGAATAAACAGGCTTTGGGTAAAAACTGCACACGCAGTAATTTGTCAGGTGCTGCTGGCAGCTTGAACTACATGTATTTGTATGTTCCAGCTGGCACGACAAAGATTGTTTTGACTTCAAGTGGTGGCACAGGTAACGCTAATATGTACGCCAATACCTTGGGTAATTGGGCGACTAATACGTCATACAATTATCGTTCTACAAATGCTGGCAATAGCGAAACTATCACCATCAATAATCCACCAGCCAATACCTATATCTATGTCAGCTTACACGGCGCAACAGCGTATTCAGGCGTGCAGGTAAAGGCGACGTATTAAGGCGGTTTTGAGATAACGTTATAAAGCTAAAGGCTTGAGATTGGAGGGCACCCATCGGTGCCCTTTTTTTGCTACAGCTTTTCCATGAAGATTTGAAAGGACGAAAGACCTGAATGTCCAACTAGGAAAGATTTGAAACGAGATTGAGACTTTCGATTGATACTCAAGAATGATTTGCACGAGCATCAACCTCTAAGAACTAGTAATAAGCAGCTTATGAGCTTGTTAGTGCTATTTATTTGTATCAATGCACGCGCACCCTATAACTCGGCTTATCACGATTGCCATTAATAGGGAGAATCAACGCTTTTGCGTCAAGGGAAATTGAGACTAGCCAGAGGAGGTGGCGCTTGCCAAAGAGGAAAGTGTTACATCAACGGCCCATGTGTTGTATCCCACTCAGCCGAATGCACTACATCCGATCACGCCATTCGATAAAACAAGAAAACCCTCGTAATTCTCATTTACTAGGGTTTTCGTCAGACTCTTGTTGAATCGTGAATTAAGCAGCCAAAAACACTGCTGCTTTAGCTGGTGACGCATCACGCGCACTGACCGGCAGTTCCGCTAAATGTGTTGCACCGCTCATTAACTCAGCAATACGATCAGTCAAAGCACCTTCTTGCGTCGCCAATTGAAAATGCGCAGGACGTTGAGTTTGTACGATACCCCAACGAACGATAGGGGAGCGCCCACTGCCATCCAATAATGCATGGTCACGCAACCATTGCTCAAAGAAACGTGTTGGCATATTACTGTCGATCCAGATCAAATGATCTGAGGTCATCAGTTTGTTGTAAGACGGGCGGACTAAAATTTCGTAGATCATTTTTATAACTCCCCTAAATGTCTTTGTCTTTTATGGATTCGACAAAGCTGCTGTTAGGCAAAAAACGCCGCTCGTTTTAATCCGGTTGACACAAAAACTTACAAGTTCAAGGATATTTCAAATATTTTTGTGGTTATTTTCTATTTAGACGGCGTATCGCTGAAAAAAAACCCGAATTTTTTCAAATTCGGGCTCGTATTTTCAATTTAAAATACCTTTAACGCATTTCAAATTATGAAGCATAAGCAGGTAAGGCACGGCTAGGTGTCACTGTGGCTTGGACTGGATTTGCATTATCGCCAATAAAACCAAACAGATTTTTCGGGTTTTCCATTGCAGGAATCAAAGATAAAGTCTCACTCATACCCAATTCTATCGCCACATCACGCATAAAACGCAGAGCAGAATAGTCCTCAAGTGCAAATCCTACGGAATCAAAAATTGTTACTTGATCAGCGCTGCTACGTCCAACAACTTTACCGGACAATACCGTCCACAATTCCGTTACAGGGAAGTCCGCAGGCATTTGCTGCATATCACCTTCTATGCGTGACTGTGGTTCAAATTCACAGAACACCGGTCCCATACGCAACACATCTGCATGCAATTCAGTCTTGCCAGGGCAATCACCGCCAACGCCGTTAATGTGCATACCAGGTTCGATCATATCTGCGGTAATAATCGTGGCATTGGTCTTATCTGCCGTCACTGTCGTGATGATATCTACGCCTTTCACTGCCTCTTTGGTCGAGTTGAAGCGCTTCGTTTGCAAACCCATTTTGCTCAAGTTGGCTTCTAACTTATCCGTTGCAGCACTATCGATATCGTAAAGATGGAACGTCTCTACGCCTAACAAGTGATGAAAGGCTAAAGCTTGGAAATCACTTTGGGCACCATTACCGATAATCGCCATCGTTTTACAATTGTCACGTGCTAAAGCTCGCGCTGCCACTGCAGACATCGCAGCCGTACGTATCGCTGTGGTCAAAGTCAACTCACTAACCAATTCTGGCACGCCAGTTTCTACATCCGCCAGAACCCCAAATGCCATTACCGTTGGCAAATTAAAACGATGATTAGTAGGATGTCCATTCACATATTTGAAAGCATAAGACTTGTCATCGGCGATAGGCATCAATTCGATCACGCCAACATCAGAGTGATTTGCAACACGGGCACATTTGTCGAATGAATTCCAACGCAAAAAATCTTGATTGATGTAAGAAGCAACTCCAGTGATGCAAGCACCAATACCGCGCTTATTAATGATTTCTGCAACACGCTCAGCACTTAAATATTGTGTCACTGCGCGACGTGGTGTGATAGTTTGAGTCGTTTGTATGTTTTGAATTGTGGCAGTCATGTTGGTCTCCGTAATATTTGAGCTACTAATGAGAACTTGCGTAAAATTTCTACAACCAGCCGAGAAGATACTAAGCACTTTACCTTTGCCTTCCACCTTAGCGGAGCCGGTAAATCTCGCTGCAACAACTTTGCGTAAGTTCTTTAAAAAGTCTTGATGGGAGAATCTTACGGGAACTCAGTGTTAAACAGAATCAGCAAAAATGTACTAAATTCGTCAAATTTCTGCCAAAATGACAGTCTTCATTATCGGAATGCACAAAATGGATGCTTTAGATCAACAACTCATCAGCCTATTACGCACCGATGCTCGAATGAGCATTGCCACATTGGCACATAAGCTCAAGGTATCACGTGGCACAATCAATAACCGTATTACTAAGCTTGAAGATGACGGCATCATCGTTGGCTATACCGTTCGCCTCAGACCAGACGCGCAACAAAATGAAATTCACGCTTGGATTAGTATTGCGGTTGATGGGAATGAAACACGCGCAGTCATTGCGGCTTTACTTGGCGAGCCGGGAATTGAAGAAATTCACGATACCAATGGTCGCTGGGATTTATTGGCAAGCTTACGGGCTACGAATTTGTCGGAACTTTCCTCAGTTCTGGAGAGAATACGCTTGATCAAGGCGATTCAAAATACTGAAACCAGTATTCATTTACAAACCTTTCGTACTTCGTCCAAATCATAAATACACAAGCGATTTTAATTGCTGGGTCTTTAGTTTCTACAATTTATGACGACAACAATCTGCAGGCGACCTTAAGCATTCTCATCCTCGTTCGCCACTACTCAGGCACAGTTTCTGCTTCTCTAAAAGAATTAATCAAAAACTGTTTTATGTCATATAGGAAAAAAGCCAAAATTAACCATGGCTCGATAGTCTAGACATGTCACGCATAGGGAAAAATGATGGATTTTCTGAAAAAACTTTTGGGAATGGATAAAGGATCTGACACTAAATCATCGCTCAAAAAAACACCTGCCACTTTAGCGGCTGAAGAACGCATTAAGGCGCGTCAACAAAAAGAAGCTCTAGCAGCAAGCGATAAACTAAGGCGCGAACGCTTACTCAAAAACCAAAGCCCAGCAACACGAGTATCAAATAACCACGCTGTTTCAGCACAGGAAGAGCTTCGTCGCTTAGAAGAAAGAGCGCAGCGAGATCATAAGGATAAACTTCAAGCTGATAGTGGTTTGATGGCAAATAGCAAAATGGATTTATGGATGAATAGCATCATGCCGGAGGATCCACCAGACACGATTGCTCCGCATCTACGGATTCCCGATACAGTTTTCAATACCGATACCAATAAATTTGGAAATTCCTGATTACATGTAAATGGTAGACGCTTTTTACACGTAGTAGACAAGGCCAGTTAGTCGAATTTGCCACCATAGCAACAAACAGCTTGGCAAGCTTGCGATAAGCAACGCCTCAAAGTCCACATGTCACATCCTCGTCATCAAAGCTTGAAACAATCTGCGGTTTATTTATGACGCATTTTCGTTTCGTTTTTTGTTGACCAAGGATATCCATGTTGAAATCTAGCAAACGCCACTCAGTGGCATCATTAATGGCATCAGTCATTATTCCAATCACACTCTTAAGCGGCTGCGGTGGCAGTAGTGATGACACGAAAGAGACGCCAATACCAGTTGCACCAACGCCAGTTAGCATGACTTTGGAAAAAATCGGCGGCTATGATGGTGCTGCAGTTGGTGCTGCTGAAATCACCGCATTTGATCCTGCTAGCAAACGCCTATTTGTCGTCAATGGCGCGAATGGTTCAGTTGACGTACTCGATCTAAGTACACCAACTGCGCCTAAATTAATTAGCACCATCAACATCAGTAGCCTCGGTGGCGGTGTCAATAGCGTCGCAGTACATGACGGATTGGTTGCCCTTGCTATCGAAGGCAAACTTAAAACGTCGCTGGGCGTAGTGGCTTTTTACAATGCGGCGGATTTAAAACTATTACATTCAGTCACCGTTGGCGCATTGCCAGATATGCTGACATTCACTTCCGACGGAAAAATGCTGATCGTGGCGAACGAAGGCGAACCGAACAGCTATGGCTTAGCAGACTCGGTTGACCCTGAAGGCTCAGTCAGTGTCATTACCATCAATCGCACGGGCACATCGACTGTCGCCACTGCTGACTTCAAAGCCTACATTGGCAAAGAAGCAGAGCTGCGCACAAGCGGTGTGCGTATTTACGGGCCAGGCGCGAATGCAGCGCAAGATCTGGAGCCAGAATACGTTGCGATCAGTGCTGATAACAAAACAGCCTACATCACGATGCAGGAAAATAATGCTATCGCAATTGTCGATATCACTACTGCGAAAGTCACCGCAATCAAACCATTGGGTTTTAAAAATCATAATATTGCCGGTGCTGGGCTAGATGTGAGTGACGAAGATGGCGGTACGAACACCAACAGCGGTACGCCTATCGTTAAAATTGCTCCGCAACCGGTGAAAGGCATGTATCTGCCTGACGCAATTGCTCGCTACACAGTCAATGGCAGCACTTATCTGATTACGGCGAACGAAGGTGACGCACGCGCAGATTGGCCAGGATTTAACGAAGAGACACGCGTAGCTACGCATTGCAAAGCAGGTTTAGATCCAGCAGTGTTTGGCAGCGAAGCGGCAAATTTATTGTTTGACTCTAACCTCGGACGCTTACGCATTACCACGACACCGAACGGTGGCAACGCTGGCAAAAATGCAGCGGGATTGTGCACAGAATTGTTTTCATTTGGCGCACGTTCATTTTCAATCTGGTCTAGCGATATCGTACGCGTTTTTGACTCAGGTGACGATCTCGAACAACGTACTAAAGCGCTCAGCAATGTCGCTTTCAATGCCAGTCATGATAACAATACCCTCGATGGTCGCAGTGCCAGCAAAGGTCCTGAACCTGAAGGTGTTGTAGTCGGAACGTTTGGCAATAAAACTTTCGCCTTCATCGGCATGGAACGCGTTGGTGGTGTGATCGTGTATGACGTGAGTAATCCAACTGCACCAACTTTTGTTACCTACCTCAATACTCGCAATGCCTTAACTGGCGACCGTGGCCCGGAAGGTTTGACCCTGATTCCGGCAGACAAATCACCAAACAGCAAACCCTTGCTGATTGTCGGCAACGAAGTCAGTGGCACGGTTGCAGTGTTTCAATTGAATATGGTTTATTAAATTAATCGTTACTGGGTTTGATTTAAAATCTAACTCAAGTAACGCAAAAGCCTCCTTAAATGGAGGCTTTTTTATTTCCGACCTCAGGGTATCCGCGTCCTACAATGCATCGCAAGCCGATACAAACGTCCTATTCCCATTGCGATTGCGGGATGATTCCCAAGCCTTTAAATACTGGCTTACTAAACCAATAGCCCTGCATCAAACTGATGCCAATAGAAAAAAGAAAATTTCGCTCAGCACGAGTCTCGATCCCTTCGGCTAATAACTGAATATTCAATTCTTGGCAGATAGTCGCAATCCCTTTTACGATCGCTTGCCGCGCTTTATCTGCATCAATACCGCGTACTAAATCCATATCAATCTTAATGATATCTGGCTGGTACTCTGAAAGAAGATTCAAGCCAGCATACCCAGCACCAAAATCATCAATCGCTGTTCTAAAGCCAAAGTTTCGGTATTGTCTAAAGATGTTAACAAGGTGTGGCCGATCCTGTACTCGTTCACCTTCGGTAACCTCGAATATAATTTTTTCGATAGGAAAGTTGTGTTCACGCGCTGCCTCAAATGTCGTTCGAATACAAACTTCCGGTTTATAGACAGCGTTTGGTAAAAAATTAATCGACAAAAATTCTTGCATTCCCAGTCGCGCTGCACCCTGCACCGCCTTTACCCTGCACAGTTGGTCAAAACGGTAACGATTATGATCATTGACCTGCGCCAAAATACTCGCAGCGGACTCGCCGTTTGGGCCTCGAACAAGTGCCTCATGTGCAAAAATAGTACGTGTTTCGAAATCGACAATCGGCTGATACGCAAATTCAAACTCAAGCTCAAACGGACTATCACTTCGACACCCGACACAGGCACCGCTCGCGACTGCGTCATCAGAACTGTGTGAAAAAATGGGCAAACTTGAAGTCATGATATCTACCTAGGTGAGCGATATGCCATAGAAATGATGGTTACAACAGGATAGAGCAACACAACTATATTCCAGATTTTCTGCAAAAATCAAGCTGAAAGCTTTGCAAGAAAATTTCGAGAAATCAGCGCCTTTCGATCCGAATTGAAACAAATTACTTTACAGGCAAAGGATAAGGTAAATTGTGCTCGTCCATTTGAACCTTTTTCGAGCGCGATTGTGCAAGAACAAGGCATTAATCAATTAAGCGATTAAAACGATGAATTTATATTGCACATCTCCCGACTTACTATCGGCACCGTGACAAAAATTTGGTCCGCACGTCAATCTCGACTCAATTTCGACAGCCCTCAAACAAATTAAACAAAAAACCACATTATCGCTTTAATAAAAATAACTACTTAAAAGTAAAATAACTTGTGACATAAAATACATAAAAACGTTGATTACATGCTCAAAAGAGCAAAACAACAAAATTTATACTTAACATACTGGCGCAAAGAAAATTTATTGAAAAGTCATGCTATTTGTATATACAAGTATACATATTTTCAATATACCCAATGCATATTGGAATCCTCATTTTTCTGTTTTACTCTCTCCTCGCTCCATCTTCTCACAACTGTTTGCGTGGTTTTCGAGCCCGCAAACAGTCTTTTTTCTACATGGGGCGCGAACCAAAATCCAATAAGTGCTTAATCGGCACACCATCGCTGTTCACCATGGGAGATAAACATGAAGACCAATCAACAGAAAAAATCCAAAACACCCGTCCAGCAATTGCTAGCTTCTAGCCTGCTAGGTGCTCTATTAGCCACAGGATTTAGTGCCGGTGCTGCTGATAATTTAGCAGCACGTCAAGAAATCGGCAGTGCCGATGCCTTAATCCGAAGCCTCGCAAGCCAGCACGCTAATGGAAATGCGCGCGCTTTACGCCAAAACGAGGTCCCAAATCAAGGTCAGCACTTAGAAACCGATATCAGCGACTACCATTTCAAAGATGGCGTCTTGTCAGTTTCTGGTAAGGTCCGCGGCGTTGCCAACTCTA
>JAYVHZ010000547.1:0-5403 GCA_043770645.1 Undibacterium sp.
CTGATCCATGGTTCGATTGTCAGTTGCGTGGGGAGTGCAAAAATATTTCCAAGGCGGATTTCATCCATGCTCTTGAACGAAGTGACAAGCATGATATACAAAGGCAGCAAAAAGAAAATCGCCGCGCTCAACAAGAAAACATAGATGCCAAGGCGCGCTGGGGTCAACGCTGGATGCTGTCGCGTTCTGGCTTTAGCCCTTATCGGCTTGCTTGCATTGGTCGCTATATACCTCATGCGGCTTGCCTCCGACTACGGGCATACGCATAGGGCGCCAAGATCGCAATCACAGGCACGAGCAACATCACCGCACCAGCTGAGGCTAAGGCAATGTTGGCGCGACCAAATAGGTGATCCATAATGAATTTCGCGGGGACTTCACTAGCCGTGCCGGGGCCGCCTTGAGTCATCGCGACCACGGAATCAAAAAGCTTGATCGACGCCGTTGACAGCAATAAGAACACGGTCGCAATCGCGGGCGAGATCATGGGAATCACAATCGATACATACACGCGCCACACCGGGACCCCGTCTAAGCGAGCAGCTTTCCAAATGTCTTCATCGATACCACGTAATGCAGCGAGTAGTAATGCCATGACTAAACCAGCGGTTTGCCAAACTGTCGCAATCACAATGGTATACATCACTTTGTCCTGATCGATAATCCAGTCAAAAGTAAAGTCTGGGAACCCCATCTGCCGCACGGCGTGTTCGATACCAATGCCAGGGGTGAGCATCCATTGCCAAATCAAACCGGTCGCCACAAAGGACATGGCGTAGGGATACAGAAAGATCGTGCGCAGCGTACCTTCTGCCATCACCTTTTGATCAATAAATGCGGCAAGCAGAAATCCGATTACCAAACTAATCGTAATAAAAAGCACGGTGTATACCGCGATATTTTCGATCGACAGCATCCAACGATCATTATCAAACAGCTTTACATATTGGGCCAAGCCGACAAAAGTATCGGTGGGCATGGTGCGTGAACTCGACATCGACACTTTGATCGACCACAAAGTGGCTCCCAAGTAAGCGACCAAGGTCACCACCGCCATTGGTACTAAGGCGGCGACGGGCGTGATGCGACGAATCAGCTGTTTGAATTTCATTCCAACTAATCCTTGAGGGCTTTAGCGATGCTTTTTTGCGCCTTGTCGACTGGCATTTTCGTATTCCAAAAAGCGGTAAGAATATCTTGCAGCGCACCGTTCTGATCTGGGGTCAAGAAGACTTCACTGATGCCGACCTGACGTGACTTATCTTTCATAATCGCCATCCCTGCTTGCGCACAAATATCCATGCTAGAGGGATCGATGTCACTACGGATAGGAATAGAACCCTTCAATTTGTTGAAGTCGAGTTGGGTACTAGGATTGAGTAAGACCTTGGCTAAAAGTTTTTGCGCTTTGACCGTACCTGGATTAGTCGTCCTTGGGAACACGAACGCGTCGCCTTGGATTAGATAAGGAGAATTTGGTGTCAATCCAGCGATACAACCAAAATCCTTACCCGCCACTTGTTTAGCCGCTGCGAATTCGCCCTTGACCCAATCACCCATAATCTGCATACCGGCCTTGCCACTAATCAAGAGCGCGGTTGCATCATTCCAATTACGCCCTGGAGAGCCGGGGTCGATATAGCTTTGCATACGCTTAAAGGCAAGCAGGACCTTTTTGAATGCTTCTGAATTGATCGCCTTTTGATCGCGATCTCGAATCACGCTTAAGTAGAGTTCTTTACCGCCGACGTTTGTCAGCATGGCCTGAAAGACGATGGTCTCTTGCCACGCTTGGCCGCCATGGGCAAGCGGAATGAGCCCTGCCGCTTTGAGTTTTTCGAGCGCGGCAAACATCTCATCTACGCTGCTTGGCTCTTTGGCGATACCCGCTTTTTTGAAGGCTGCTTTTGAGTACCATAACCAGGTTTGCATATGAATGTTAACTGGCACCGCGTAATAGTGACCATCAATGCGGATGACGTTCAAGACGGTCTCGGGCAAGAGTTTTTCCCAGCCTTCACTCTTAGCGACATCGTCAACATTATTCAACATGCCCTGCTCGACCAAGTCAAGAAACTGTTTGGTGGTATTAAATTGCGCGGCGGTTGGTGCATTGTTGCCGACGATACGATTAATGGCGACAGCACGCGCTTGATCTGCACCAGCGATCGCGGTATCTACCCAATTACCACCGGCCTTACGATAATTTTCCGCGATAACTTTGACGGCGGCGGACTCGCTACTCGAAGTCCACCAGTGAATGACTTCTGCTTTTTCTCCGGCCGCTGGTTTGGCCGTCTGCGCCCAAGCATCCTGTGGAAAGATTATCGGACTAGCCATTAGGGATGCCATGCAAAGCGATAGCATCGTTTTCTTTAGTGTCAACATCTTGTCTCCTTACGATGCGGATACGTCGTCCGCATAATTCGCTCTGGTTTTTTCTAATCGCAACTATTCTTTATTTATCCTGCTTGCTTCAAGAACCGTTACAGGCATTCTCTCTGCTCGCCATGTTTTGACATGCATTGCCAACTATCGAGCTAGCACTGAGCAGCGTTAGTGATCATAGATCGCATATCAAAAAACTTCACTAACTATCGTTACTAATTTTTGGTGGCTAATACATCGACATGCCCGACACGAGCTGACATGTGGTTCAGATTTACCAGCCAAATTGTTTCACGTCTTAGCACGAAGTTTGTATTTTGATTGACATTTAAAAATGAATGATGCCATACTTTTGCCTGAATTGGAAACGATTCCATAATTTTATACCGGAATATAACAAACCCAAAGAAGATTCCAATATCAAAGGAGATTACACCATGCTCACCCGGATAATTGCACCTCGTACTAGCGCGTTTGGACGTATTCCCATCTTCACGCTCTGGCTGCGCTTTTGCTGCGCGCTTGGTGCCGCCAGCCTTATCCTTGGCTGCGGTGGCGCGGCGACAGCGAACTCCGCCAACAGCGCGAGTAATGTCCCGCAGATAGCGACCCCACCTAGCCTCCCTAGCGCGGGCGTTCCAGCGAATTGGACGCTGGTTTGGGCGGATGAATTTGATCAACCAGGTTTACCAAACGCATCGAAATGGATGTTTGATACCGAACGTAATCAAGCCGGTTGGTATAACAACGAACGCCAATATTATTCCAAAGATCGCCTTGAAAATGCGCAAGTCAATAACGGCATACTGACCATCACCGCGCGAAAAGAGCGGCTAACGGGTGCTGCAGATTATGGTGGCCAAGCTTATAGTTCCGCCCGCTTGCTGACGCGAGGCAAAGCGAGTTGGACATATGGCTATTTCGAAATTCGCGCAAAATTGCCTTGCGGTCTTGGTACCTGGCCTGCGATCTGGACCTTAGGCACCAAAGGCGCGTGGCCAGATGACGGCGAAATCGACATCATGGAACATGTAGGAAAAAACAAAGGGAAAATATTGGGCAGCGCCTACTCAGCCTACTACAACTGGCCAGCCGGCACCGGCAACACCAAAGAAACTGTGGTGAATGATGCTTGTGATGCCTTTCATACCTACCAATTATTCTGGGATCAAAACCAACTAGCGATTGGCGTCGATAATAAATATTACTTCCAATTCATTAACCCAAAGAATGGCGACTATAAAAAATGGCCTTTCGACCACCCACAATACTTGATTCTGAATTTGGCATTAGGCGGCGATCTCGGTGGACCGATAGACGATTCTATTTTCCCAAGCAGCTTTGAAATCGATTATGTGCGCGTATACCAAAAATAGTCAGCGCTAGATGTCAGCCCTAAACAACACGCTCAAATCGCACTTGCGATTTGAGCTGGAGTTTTTATAAGGAATCTTTGCTTTAGGATCAAACCTTTCACGACGCCAGAACAGCGACCATCAAGATCGATTATTTAGAGAACCCGTCTTCAGTGAAGATTTGCACAAAAAAAGCCACTGAATTGCACCATAATGTGCCGTCAAATTGCACTAGTTGTGCTTTCAACGCAACGGTGAGCGGATGGTCGCGCACCCAATTAATAAATACTGAGCCACATCACGGTCAGTCCGATTGACCATCCTGTTATGCAATTTTTTTCGCATGTTCCAAGATCAGCTCCGCCGTTCCTCCATGAAGACCTGCGTCAATGTACACAGGGCTACTTATCGGAATCTCCGTGAGAAAAAGGAGACCAGCTTCTTCTTCACATGTCGGGAAAAATGGTGCTCCAGGTTCGGAATGAAGGAAGAAATCTCCAGATAGCATTCCACAACTGGGGCAGGTATTTGCATAGTACTTACCTTGCACTGTTTTTGAATACCTAAGCTGAAATGTTGGCACTCGTTTTTGTACATAACCAAGTACGTCTTCTGGAAGTGTAACGACATCCGAGAGGACGCAGATTTCACGTTCAATATCTTCCGCCAAATCCAACTTCGCCAAAAATGCTATCACTGGCATACGTTCGCCACATTTCCAACACTCTATTTTCATCCCAATCAAATAGAGCGGAGGTGATATTCTCAGAAGATCGTCTTCCATAGTCATTTATGCATAACGCCGAGCTACCCGAATCAACGGCATCATCGTTGATTCCGAGCTGAGCGTCATGTTCGACGTCATGCTTAAGCCTGGCGCAAATGGCGTTTGACGTACGCACGCAAAACACTATCCATATGCGCTTGCCATCCTTCGCCGGTGGACTTGAAATACTCAAGAACCTCCGGACTGTAGCGCACTGACACAAGTTGTTTGGTGCTCGCAGACTTGGGACGTCCGCGTAGTGCCCTCATTGGGACCATTGCTTTCAGTTGCTTAGGGGTAAGCGGCTGAGCATCCGGATCAGACTTTGCAGCGGCAATAACGGCATCGTCCTCTTGCGTGGTAGGCATCAAAATTGAGGGCTTTTTAGAAGTTTTCGACATAGTATTTCACCTCTCGACGAGTGGCACGGCGCAAGCTTATGACTCTTTGCACTTCACCACGATCCACAAAAGCTACGTAGTAGAGGGTTTCCGTCTTAGGCGCGAGAGCAATCATACGCAGCTCTTCGTACTCGAAGCGACCGTCAACCCAAACCAGCGCAGCATCCCAATCGAGTTCACTTGCCAAAGCCAGCGAGACGCCATGTTGCGCTTGGTTTATCAAGTCCTTGGCTGGGTCGAAATCGATTCTCATTTATTTATTGTAGCTACAGTAAATGCATTTGTCAAATTCAGAGATTCAGTACGCTTTCAATGACGTCGAACGCAACGGTGAGCGGATGGCCGCCCATGAAATTAATAAATTTCGAGCGGCATCACGGCCAGCCCGATCGACCAACATGTTGGACGAAGCCGCTACGCGGAGAAAACAAAGCATACCAACTCCGAAATTCAAAATTACAATTCTATCTCAAGCCTTCAACGGTGAAGGCAC
>JAYVHZ010000548.1:0-2089 GCA_043770645.1 Undibacterium sp.
GACAACAAATGGTTTTGACCAAAAAGTAATCTTAGTCAAAAACATTAGTCAATCTAAGTCCTGCTTCATCCATGCGATTTGCACTTACGAAGCAGGAAGATCTGACGGCCAACCTGAACTAATACAAATTATTTTTTCTTTAAGCGACGTTGTTTCACAGCATCCGCGAGTGTTTGTAGACTCTTCACACTATCTGCCCAATCAATACAACCATCCGTAATTGATTGACCATAAACTAGCTCTTTACCCGCAACCAAATCTTGGCGACCAGCGACCAAATTAGATTCAATCATTACGCCGACGATTCGATCATCTCCTGCAGCGATTTGACTGGCAATGTCCGCACAAACCGGAATTTGATTCAATGGATTTTTTGAACTATTCGCATGCGATGCATCAATCATAATACGTGGTTGCAAACCATTAGCAGCGATCTCTTTGGCGGCAGCGTCAACACTAGCAGCGTCATAATTTGGAGTCTTGCCACCACGTAAAATGATATGGCAATCTTCATTCCCGTTAGTGGACACAATTGCTGAGTGCCCACCTTTGGTTACGGATAAAAAGTGATGTGGCTGTGAAGATGCCTTGATCGCATCGACCGCGATTTTGACATTACCGTCTGTACCGTTTTTGAATCCGACTGGACATGACAATCCAGACGCCAATTCGCGATGTACTTGCGACTCGGTTGTACGTGCACCAATCGCGCCCCAGCTAATTAAGTCAGCGATGTACTGTGGGCTAATCATATCCAAATACTCGGTACCGGCCGGCAAACCTAGTTCATTAATGTTTAACAGTAATTCACGTGCGATGCGTAAACCATCATTGATGCGAAAACTATTATCCATATATGGATCATTAATCAAACCTTTCCAACCGACTGTAGTGCGTGGTTTTTCGAAATATACACGCATCACGATTTCTAATTCGCCAGCAAATTTCACACGGGCTTCAGCTAGTTTTTTCGCATATTCCAAGGTCGCATTGGTATCGTGAATAGAACATGGACCAATCACGACCATGACTCTGTCATCCTTAGCCTGCAAAATATTATGCAAGGCTGTGCGTGCATTAGCAGTTACTTCTGAAGCTTTATCTGAGCAGGCAAATTCGCGGATCAAATGCGAAGGTGGAAGCAGCTCTTTCATTTCCTGAATACGTAAATCGTCTGTGCGTTGCATGGTGTTTTCCTGAAGTTTCAATGAGATAAAAAAGTGTTTAAAAATCGGGTTTGATCTATTTTCCAATCCAATGTCCTCAAAATTCTCGGGCAAAAAAAAACCGCCAAGACTGGCGGTTTTTTGGATCGGTTGGGTTCTCTGTACGTTGATTTTGCTTCTACGTGAACTTACCGCTTCTCCACCGCCTTAGGGTTGGAATAGCTAAAGTAAAAGTGAAAGTAAAATCGTGCAAAATTCATGAAAACCTCGTGATCGAATGGGACGACTATAACAACATCAGCACGCAATTGGCAAGCAATTTATCTAATCTGCGCGTAATTTTTCAAATACCTTGAGCGAACACAGGAGTTACGACATAAGCTTATATCGACAAACCCATAAGCGTTTATAAAAAACTGGCGATCTCACTCAAAGGTTTTTTACGAATATTCGGCACCATACAATGCTTAGCAGGATGACCAACCACCAACAAGATATAAGGTTTCTCATTATCAGGACGATCCAGTAATTCATTCAAAAAACCCATAGGGCTTGGCGTGTGTGTCAGCGTCGCTAAGCCAGCATGATGCAATGCGGCGATCAGAAAACCCGTGGCAATTGATACTGATTCTGGCACGTAGTAATTTTTAACTGCAGTGCCATCATCCATCAAGGTGCTTTTTTGACCGAAGATTGCAATCAGGTAGGGAGCATCTTCTAAGAAAGGTTTATTGGAATCGGTACCCAAAGGCGCTAAGGCATCTTTCCATTCTTGTGGCGCCCGACGCTCATAAAATTCACGCTCTTCGATTTCAGCTTCAACACGGATGCGATGTTTTAATTCTTTATCGCTGACGACCGCAAAATGCCAAGGTTGATGATTCGCGCCAGACGGTGCTGTCCCGGCTGCAAGCAAACATTGC